>CANREK010000020.1 GCA_947629605.1 uncultured Clostridia bacterium
TTGCGATACGGGCCGCCTCGATTTGGTTGGACTTGATACGCGCGGGCTCTTCGGCCACGAGGCCGTATTCGCCGTAAGCGATGAAGTTGCCCTTGTTGGCCTGTCCCTTCATGGAGCCGCGGTGTTGCTTTCTTCTCTTTACTCTCTTGGGGATCAACATATTATTTGCCTCCTTCCGCCTTCTTGGCGCCTTTGAGGACTTCGCCCTTGTAGATCCAGCACTTTACGCCGATCATACCGAACGTCGTGTGCGCCTCGGCGAAGCCGTAGTCGATGTCGGCACGGAGCGTTTGAAGGGGAATGGAGCCCTCGTGATAGTGCTCGCATCCCGCGATCTCTCTGCCGTCGAGACGGCCCGAGACCTGCATCTTGACGCCCTTGACGCCCGCGCGCATCGTGCGGCCGATGGCCTGTTTGATGGCACGGCGGAAGGCGATACGCTTTTCGAGCTGGGCGGCGACGCTCTCTGCGACAAGCTGTGCGTCGGCGTCGATCTTTCTGACTTCCGTGACGTTGATGATGACCTGTTTGCCGCCCGTGAGACGTGCAAGGTCCTTTTTGATGACGTCGATCTCGGCGCCCTGCTTCCCGATGAGCACGCCGGGGCGGCCCGTCTGGATGGTGACGACGATCTTACCTGCGGCGCGTTCGATGAGGATCCTTGAAATCGCCGCTGCATAATATTTCTTTTTGAGGAAGGTACGGATGACGTTATCCTCTTTCAAAAAGACGGAAAACTCCTTTTTGTCGGCATACCACTGCGTATCCCAACTCTTGATGATACCTACTCTCAACCCGTGGGGATTTACTTTCTGACCCATGTTAAATCTCTCCCTCCGCTTTCTTCACGTCAAGAATGACGGTGATGTGGCTCGTTCTTTTGAGGATCGCGTGCCCTCTGCCCTTGCTGACGGGCTGCATACGTTTGAGGCTGGTTGCACCGTCGGCATAGCAAGCCGCGACGTAGAGGTCGCCCCTGTCCATTCCCTGGTTGTGCTCGGCGTTGGCGACCGCGCTCATGAGCACCTTATAGGTGGGAGCGGCGCCGCCGTTCACGCTGTTTTGCAGGATGGCCCTTGCTTCGGCAACGGACTTCCCGCGAATGAGATCGAGTACCGTTCTCACCTTATAGGGAGAAACTCTGATGTATTTAGCGACCGCGTAGGGGCGCTTGTCTTTCTGCGCTTCGATCCTTTCGGTCTTTTTCTTCATATTACCGGCCATGTCGTCTCATCTCCTTACTTCTTTCCGGCGGGAGCCGTCGTCTTTGCCGCGTGGCCGCGGAACGTTCTCGTGGGAGCGAACTCACCGAGCTTGCATCCGACCATATCCTCTGTGATGTAGACGGGCACATGCTTTCTGCCGTCGTACACGGCGATCGTATGTCCGACCATTTGGGGGAAGACCGTGGAAGCTCTCGACCATGTTTTGATCACTTTCTTTTCGTTTGCCTCGTTCATCGCCTCGATCCGTTGCAGGAGCTTGGCTTCGACGTAAGGCCCTTTCTTTATACTTCTCGACATCTTTTACTCCCTCCCTCAGTTGATTCTCTTCAAGATGAACTTGCTCGTAGGATTCTTCTTCTTTCTCGTCTTGTAGCCGAGCGCGGGCTTGCCCCAAGGCGTTTCGGGACCGGCATGACCGACGGGGCTCTTGCCCTCGCCGCCGCCGTGCGGGTGGTCGTTGGGGTTCATGACGGAACCGCGGACCGTGGGGCGGATGCCGAGGTGGCGGGTCTTGCCCGCTTTCCCGACGCGGATGATCTCGTGTTCGAGATTGCCGACCTGCCCGACCGTCGCTCTGCAAACGAGCGGAACGAGTCTCATTTCACCCGAGGGCATCTTGATGGTGGCGTAAGCGCCTTCCTTCGCCATGATTTGGGCGGAGATGCCTGCGGCGCGGGCGACCTGCCCGCCCTTGCCGGGTTTGAGCTCGATGTTGTGCACCATGGTACCTACGGGGATATCCGCAAGGGGCATTGCGTTGCCGACCTTGATATCCGAGCCGGGACCGCTGACGACCTTATCGCCGACGTTGAGCCCGACGGGCGCGAGAATGTATCTCTTCTCGCCGTCCGCGTAGGCAAGGAGGGCGATGTTGGCGCTGCGGTTGGGGTCGTATTGGATGGACTTGACCGTAGCGGGAATGCCGTCTTTGTTGCGCTTGTAGTCGATGAT
The DNA here is from genome assembly GCA_947629605.1 of uncultured Clostridia bacterium. Lineage (GTDB taxonomy): Bacteria > Bacillota > Clostridia > Christensenellales > Borkfalkiaceae > Gallimonas. The sequence goes on from CANREK010000020.1 coordinate 2,178, forward strand.
GCGGTACTTTTTCCTGTTGCCGCCGCCGATGTGGCGAACCGTGATCCTGCCGAGGTTGTTTCTGCCGCCCGATTTTCTCTGGTCCTCGAGGAGGGAACGCTCGGGCTTGGCCTTGGCGATGTCTCCGTAGACGGGAACTGTCATCAGGCGCCTTGCGGCGGAAGTGGGCTTATATCTTTTAATTGCCATTTTTCTACTCTCCTTCGGTTACGACAACGATTTGAAGTATTCGATGGGCTTGCTGTCCTCCGTGAGTTGGACAACGGCCTTCTTCGTCGCGGGCGTGTACCCCTCGTTGCGCCCCATTCTTTTGAGCTTTCCGGGGAGCGACACGGTGTTGACGCTCTTGACTTTGACGGAGAACATCTTTTCGACCGCGATCTTGATTTGGGTCTTGTTGGCGTCCTTCCGTACTTTGAACGTGTATTTTTTGTCTGCGATCCCGTCATATCCCTTTTCGGTGAGCACGGGCTTTATGATGACGTCCTCGGGTAACATCAGCAATATACCTCCTCGAGTTTTTTGACGCTGCCCTTCGTGAGAACGACCGTTGCATTCGAGACGACCTCGTATGTGTTGATCTCGTCCACGGAGAGGGTGTGGAGGGTGGGAAGGTTTCTTGCGGCAAGGATGACGTCGCCGTCGGGCTCGTCCATGATGACGACCGAGCGCTTGTCGAGCTTCAATGCCTTGCGGATCGCTTCCATCTCCTTGGTTTTGGGAGCGGAGACCTTTACCTCATCCACGACGATGAGTTCGCCGTCGGCAAGTTTCTTGGAGAGCGCCGAGAAGAGCGCCGTTCTCTTTGCCGTTTGGTTCATCTTCTTGGTGAAGTCGCGGGGCTTGGGTGCGAACACGACGCCGCCCTTGGTCCATTGGGGCGCACGGATGGAGCCCTGGCGCGCTCTGCCCGTTCCCTTCTGTCTCCACGGCTTGATGCCGCCGCCGCGCACTTCCGTACGGGTGAGCGTGGACTTGGTGCCCTGCCTCTGGTTGCAAAGATAGGTGACGACTGCCTGATGGATGAGGGGCTCGTTGTAATCCGCGCCGAAGATCGCATCGTTGAGTTCGAGCGTCTCCACCTCTTCGCCTTTGATATTGTAAACTTTTACGCTTGCCATTTTTTCTCTCATCTCCTTTACTTGCTCTTGACGCTCGTTCTCAGGGTGACGATGCTGCCCTTGGGACCGGGGATGGCGCCCTTGACGAGAATGGCGTTTCTCGCTACGTCGACGCGTACGACTTCGAGGTTGAGGACCGTGACGTTCTCGACGCCGTATTGGCCCGCGAGGTGCTTATGCTTGAACACGCGCGAGGGATCGCTGATGGACCCCATGGAGCCGGGCTCCCTGTGGACAGGGCCGACGCCGTGCGTCTCTTTGAGGCGCTGTTGGTTCCATCTCTTGATGACGCCCGTGAAGCCGTGGCCCTTGGAAACGCCCGAGACGTCCACTTTGTCGCCCGCCTGGAAGATGTCTGCCTTCACGGCGTCGCCGACGTTGTAGCCGTCCATGTCGCGCACCTCTTTGAGGTACTTGCAGGGCTTGACGTTTGCCTTTTTGAATTGCCCGAGTTCGGGCTTGTTGAGCTCCTTCTCCTTTGTTTCGAGGAAGCCGAGTTTGAGCGCCGCATAGCCGTCCGTTTCCACCGTTTTGACCTGTACGACGGGGCAGGGACCTGCCTCGACGACTGTCACGGGAATGGCTTTGCCGTCCTCCGCAAAGATCTGGGTCATGCCCGCCTTGCGGCCGATGATTGCTTTACTCATGGATAAAGTTCACTCCTTTCCTTATTTTTATATTTCCGAAATACCGTTTCCGCCCGCGGTGGCGGGCATGTTTCAGTATTATTGGATCAAAGTTTTACCTTGATGTCGACTCCCGCGGGCAAATGGATGCTGTCGAGGAGCTTTGCGTTGGGCGAGTAGATGTCGATGATGCGCTTGTAGGTGCGGCACTCGAACTGCTCGCGCGAGTCCTTATCTTTATGGGGGCTTCTGAGGATGGTGACGATCTCCCGCTCCGTGGGAAGCGGAATGGGCCCCGAGATCTTTGCCCCGCCCTTCTGCATCGTCTCGACGATGCGCTGTGCCGCTTCGTCCACGAGTGCGTGGTCGTAAGCGCTGAGTTTGATCCTGATTTTTTGACTTGCCATGGTAGTACTCCTTTACCGAACTTATTTTCTTTGTCTGTGTCAACGCGTCCGTGCGTATCGAAGCGCCCTATCAAAAAAACACGTTTTTCGCCGTGCTTGAAGGAAAGCCTCGGTTCGTCGCAGAGGTCGAGCCTCCACATTTGTCGGCGGAAATTATCTGTCGGGGGGCTTCGGCCCCGAAATTTCAGTAACTTCCCGCGTCAACCCTATACAGCACAATGACACAGCGTATTAAGATTACCACATTTGAAAACCCCTTGTCAACGGTTTGACGGGGGGTTTTCCGAAAAATTTTCTCCGATTTTGTCTTTTTTTGCAGACTTTTGTGTCTTTTGCATCATTCCTCCGCAAGATGTTGTGCGGCCGCCCTTCCGATCCTCTCGCCGCAGCGCACTTTGGTTTCGAGGTCCTTCGCAGTGTTCCCGAAAAACTCTTCGTCGAGAACAACTTTGTCCTTCTCAAAGAGAAGGATGACGGTGGAGCCGCCGAACTCGAAGCGGCCCTTCTCCTCGCCGCGGGCAAAGGTCTCCTTTTCTTCGTTGACGATGCGCCCGACGAACATCGCGCCCACTTCCGTCTGAATGACGTCGCCGAAATGCTCGGTGTGCAGCACGGAATATTCCCTGCAATTTTCGGTGAACACGCGCCGCTTTTCGAGAGCCGTCGGCTGCACGGTATGCAGCTTGCCCTTGATGTATTTCCTCTCCCCCATGCTGCCGCCGTCGAGGAAAAAGTAGCGGTGATAGTCCGTTGCGATGAGCCTTAAAACGACGCAGAGCCCGCCCTCATACTTTTTGGCGAGCGCCTCGTCTTTGAGGAGCGTCGCAACGGTGTAATCGAACCCCTTGACCGTAAAAACGCCCTCTCGTGTGACGGGAAAGACGGTGACGCGGCCGTCGCAGGGGGAGCAGAGAGCGCTCTCTTCCATGTCGAACGGGCGGAGTTCGGGGCGGATCTTCCGCGTGAAAAAATCGTTGAAACTGCGATACTTCTGCGGCAGAAAATCCCCCATCTCGATGTTGTGCTTTTTGATGAATTTTTTGATGAGAGGCTTGGAGATCCTTCTGTCGAGGAAAAACCCCGCAAGGCGTGCGACCCACCTCACCGCAACGAGGCGGAGAAGCAGACTTCCGAAGCGGGTGCGATATAAAAAGCGAACGCCCTTGCCGTCGGGGCCCTGCGTGTCAGTCTCTCTCATACGAGCGGCACTCCGCAGACGTAGTAGCGGATGAGGCACAGCGCGATGATCGTGACCGTGACGCATGCGATCGTGATGATGAGCCCCTTGGTGTCCGCCTTAAACATGCGGAAACGGAATACAAAGAGGAAGGCGAGCAGGAGATAGGCAGATCCCATGAACAGCTGGGTGAAGAGGTCGATGCGCACCATCGTGGCGATGAGATAGAAGATCGGCAGCACGATGACGTCGATGGCGACGGGCAGCCCCTCAAAATAGGTCCGCTTGCCGCCCTCTTTCCCCCTGCGCTCCTCCTCGGAGACGTTATAGTAGGCGAGGCGGGCAAGTCCGCATACCACAAAGATGCAATAGATGATATAATGGTACCAGCGGTCCATGCCCATGCCAAACCCGATCGCGACGGGCGCGACGACAAAGGCGATGAGGTCGCTGAGGGAATCGATCTGCATGCCGAAACTTCTGTCCGCAGCGCTTCGGTTCTTGCGGGTGTTCGCCACAAGGCCGTCGAAACTGTCGCACAGGGAACTGATGAAGAGACATACGCAGCCCCAAAACGGGGAAACCGCGAGGGAAAGAAAGATCCCACACGTTCCCGCGCATGCGGACAGATAGGTCAGAATGACCCCATAGTGGTAGAAGCCGACAAAATGTTTGGCGCCCTCAACCTTCTCCTCTGTCCTTTCCGTTTTCTTCCCATTCTCTTCCATAACGCTCTCCGATATCTTCCTCTTCCGAGATCGAAAGGATCTCCTCCGTCTCCTCGTCCGCATCTTCCGTCGGACTTTGCTCCGCGCCTTCCCCGTCGGCCGCTTCCCCCTCTTCCGAGGTCTCTTTGGGCGGCCGCCGCATGACTTGGATATGGTAGGCGAGCGTAAACAGCCCGCAGACGATCATGATCAAGTAATAAGAGATGAAGCGCGAGACCATGAGCGCGGCGAGCACGAACGTCTTGTCGCCGAGTCCCGCCGTCGCATAGATGCTGACGTAGAGATATTCATACACCCCCACGCCGCCCGGGAGCGGAATGGAGTTATACCCGATGATGATGAGCGCCGAACAGGCGCACAGACCCCACACGTCGGCATTCGGCTGTTGCGCTAAAATGACGAACACGGGGATGAGCACATGGCACACCCTCTGCCCGAGATTGGCAAAAACGTTGATGATCGACATCCCCGGGTGGTTCCTGATCTCATAGAGGCAGTCCTTGTAGAGATCGACCTCATGGGATAGCTTGTCGCGCCACTTGTCGGGTTTTTTGATGATATGTATCTTGGTGAGGAGGGTGATGATGCCGTTCCCCGCCTTCTTGACCGCCTTCCCCCAGAACATACAGCCGATGAAAAAGGCAAGCAGAAGTCCCTGAATGACACAGCCGGCGATGATGAGCACCTGCGGGAACCAATCCCCGCCCATTCCGACCGTCGCAAAGATGCCCGGCCGCACGGCAAAGGAGACGGCGCCGATGATAATGATGGAGAGGGTGTAGCCCGCGAGGTTGAATACCAGCCCGAACGACGCCTTCCCCGCATTGATGCCATCCTTCACCATATAGTAGATGGAGGCGGGTTGGCCGCCCGTGCCCGAGGGCGTGATCGCCGAATAGTAGAGGTCCGCCGTCGTATAGCAGGTCGCCTTGTAGAAGTTCCGCTTTGCGCCGAGCCCCCGCATGATGAAGTAGATGCTGACGGCTTCAAAGAGAACGGATGCGATCGTGAGACCGAGTGCGCCGACGATCCACCACGGGTTGCAATTCCCCAAAAATTTGAAGATATCGCCGAATTTGATGTCCGTCGCCGTAAAGATGACGATGACCGTCACCGCGATGAGAATGACAAGAAAGCCGATATTCAAAAGCTGCTTTTTGATCGATTTGGAGACTTTCTTTTTTGCCATTTCCTCGCCCGCAAGTTTTTATTTCAAACTATTATACCCCGAGAAAGATTCCTTTGTCAAGCAATTCGGCCTACGAATTCCGATTTGGAGCTTTGTGCTCATCCTGAGCCGTAGGCGAAGGATCCCGGCAAACCTACGGACTCCATTGTCCTACGGACCATTCCGATTGCGTCATGGTGCCCCGCCCGCACGTTCTTTATGGCGTCGAAGGGCGGCACGAGGAGCGTAGCGACGAAGTAGCGTAGTCGAACCATCACCTTATTTCTTTGCTACGGTGATCCTTCGACACGCGCTGTGCGCGGCTCAGGATGACGCATTTGTACGCTGCCGTAGAAACGTGCGGCGAGATGCTTCGGACTTACTCTCGTAGACTGCGTTTGTGCCCCGTGACTCAGCATGACGCCGCTCTACCACAATTTTGAATTTATAATTTTTAATTTTTAATTTCAACAAAGGCTCCCGCGGGAGCCTTATAATGTCTCATCGTGCGATGACTTCTTTGATTTTTCTGACCAGCGCGTCCTTTCCCTCGCCCGAGACGGCGGAGAAGGCGATGATGTTCCCCTCTCCGAGGCCGAGCGCATTGGCGACCGCACGCACGCGCTCCCTGACTTTCATCTTGGAGAGTTTGTCGCACTTCGTCGCGATGACGGTGAAGGGCACGATGTGGAAATTCAAAAATTTCAACATCTGAATATCGTCCTCGGAGGGGTCGCGGCGGATGTCTGAGAGCACAAAGACGTGCGAGATGTCCCCCTTCTTTGCAAAGAAGGCGTCGAGCGTCTTGGCCCACTTGGCCTTTTCCTCCTTGGAGACGGCCGCATAGCCGTACCCGGGCAGGTCGGCGAGCAGAAAGTCGCCGAAATCAAAGTAATTGACGAGCCTCGTCTTGCCGGGCTCCGCGCTCGTCTTGGCGAGTTTTTTTTGCCCCGCGAGGGCGTTGATGAGCGTCGATTTCCCCGCGTTGGACTTCCCGCAGACGGCGATCATGGGGCGGTCGGGCGTGAGGAATTGGGCCTCGGTCGCGGCGGATGTGATGAATTTTGCAGGTACCATGTCTCAGACCCTACCTTCGGAAAACACATTTTGAAAGACTTGGTCGACGTCGCTGACGCAGATGAAGTTGAGGCCCTTTCTGACCTCTTCGGGGATCTCCTCGATGTCCTTTTTGTTCTCCTCGGGAATGATGACGTCGTGGATGCCGATGCGGGATGCCGCGAGGGCCTTCTCTTTGAGGCCGCCAATGGGAAGCACTTTGCCGCGGAGGGTGATCTCCCCCGTCATGGCGATGTCCCGCCGCACGGGCCGACCCGTAAATGCCGAGAGAATGGCCGTCGCCATCGTGATGCCCGCCGAGGGTCCGTCCTTGGGCGTCGCCCCCTCGGGAATGTGCACATGGATGTCCTTTTTCTCGAATTCATCCTCATGGATGCCGTATTTATCGGCATGGGCGCGGATGTAGGAAATGGCCGCGCGGGCGCTCTCCTTCATGACGTCGCCGAGCTTGCCCGTGAGGAGCACTTCGCCCTTCCCCTGCATCGCGGAGACCTCGATCGTGAGCGTCGTGCCGCCGACCGCCGTCCAAGCGAGCCCCGTCGCCATGCCGACCTCGTCCGATTCGAGCATCTCGTCCTCTCTTAAATACCGCTTTGCGCCCAGGTATTTTTCTACATTTTGTTTGGTGATGACGACGCTGTCCGCTTCCCCCTTGGCGATGCGGACCGCCGCCTTTCTGCACACGGCGCCGATCGTCCGTTCGAGGGAACGCACGCCCGCCTCCATCGTGTAGCCGTCGATGATCTCCGAGATCGCCCCGCCCGTGAAGCGGATGTTCTCTTTGGTGAGCCCGTTCTCCTTGCGCTTTTTGGGAACGAGATAGCGCTTTGCGATCTCCTCCTTCTCCTGCGGCGTGTAGCCCGAGAGCTCGATGATCTCCATTCTGTCGCGGAGGGGCACGGGGATGGTGTCGAGCGTGTTCGCCGTCGCGATGAACATGACTTTGGAGAGATTATATTCCACTTCGAGATAGCGATCGCGGAAGGTGGAATTCTGCTCGGGGTCGAGCACTTCCAACAGGGCGTCGGCGGGATCTCCGCGCATATCCGAGGAGATCTTGTCAACTTCGTCGAGGAGGAACACGGGATTGACGGAGCCCGCATTCTTCATCTCGAAGAGGATGCGCCCCGGCATTGCGCCGATGTAAGTGCGGCGGTGGCCGCGGATCTCGGCCTCATCTTTGAGCCCGCCGAGGCTCATCCGCACGAATTTTCTCCCGAGCGCCCTCGCGATGGAGCGGGCGATGCTCGTCTTGCCCACCCCGGGCGGGCCGACGAGACAGAGAATGGGCGCTTTGAGTTCCCCCGTCAGTTTGAGCACGGCGAGATACTCCACGACGCGCTCCTTGATCTTTTCGAGCCCGTAGTGGTCCTCTTCGAGCACCTTTTCGACGTCCGAAAGCTCCTCGGTGTCCGTCGTCTCTTCCTTCCACGGAAGGTCGAGCAGCCAATCGGCATAGTTGCGCAGAACGGTGTATTCCGCAGAGGAGGAGGGCATCTTGTCCATGCGGTTGAGCTCGGAGAGCGCCTTCTCCTCGATGGGCTTGGGCATGCCCTTGGCGAGAATGCGCTCGCGCAGTTTTTCGCTCTCCTCCACGTCGTCGCCGAGCTCCCGATGGATGGCTTTGAGCTGTTCGCGAAGGTAATATTCCCGCTGGGCCTTGTCGATATTGCGGCGGACATCGAGGGCGATCTTCTTTTCGAGCTTGCCGATTTCGAGTTCGTCGCTGAGGATGCGCTCGAAGAGACGGAGACGCCTCACCTCGTTCTCCTCTTCGAGAATGGCCTGCTTGACTTCCTCCCGCACATTGAGGCGGTAGGTGCAGACGTTGATATAGGTGTCGATATCGGCGATGCCGACGAGGGAAGTTTCGAGCTCCTTGCCGACCCTGCTGTCCGACTCGGAGATCTCCCGCACGAGTTCCTTGGCCGTGCGGAAGTAGGCCTCTTCGAGCGTTTCATCGCCGTGTTCGGTCAAAATTTCATCCGTGACGGCATAGAGAAAGCCGCCCTCTGCCGAAAAACTGCGGGCGCGGGCACGGTAGAGCCCTTCCGCATAGATGCGCATGCGGTCCCCGGGAATGCGGGTGGTCTGACGGATGCGTGCGACCGTGCCGACAAGGTTGAGATCTTCCGCCTCGGGGACATCCTTCCCCGCATCCTTTTGTTTGGTGAGAAAGACGTAGCCGTCGTTGAGGTCTGCCCGCTCGACGGCCGCAAGGGAGAGCCCGCGGCCCACGTCGAACATCGCGCTCACATTGGGAAAGATGAGCTGCGTGCGCATGGGAATGACCGATAGAATTTTAACTTGTGGGATCCGATCCATACTTTACTCCTATGGTAGATACTATTATATCACACTTTTTGAGATTTTTCAAACATAATGTTTCTCCATGTTTCTCCGCCCGTTTGCCGGGATTCTTCGGGGGCGGTGCCCCCTCAGAATGAGCGGCCGCCGTACTTGCCCCCTCCCAAGGAGGGGGTAGGGGGTGGGCAACGACTACACGCGCACGGCGCCGCCGTGCGCTCATGCTGAACGAACGTGAAGCATCCCAGCAAACCTACGGAAGTACAATGTTTCTCCGCCCGTTTGCCGGGATTCTTCGGGGGCGGTGCCCCCTCAGAATGAGCGGTCGCCGTACTTGCCCCCTCCCAAGGAGGGGGACCAAGGGGGCGGGCAACGCGAATCCCGCCGCGCAAAAAATCACTGCCGCCCGAGCGTTCCGCTCGGGCGGCAGTGATTTTCATCTTTCAAACTTTCTTATTCTGCCGAAAATTCTTCCTTGCCGACGCCGCAGAGCGGGCAAGTGAAGTCATCGGGCACGTCCTCCCACTTGGTGCCGGGCGCGATGCCGTTGTCGGGATCCCCCGCCGCCTCATCGTACTCATACCCACAGACGTTGCAAATATACTTCATTGTCTATTCCTCCTTTCCGATTTTATAGTCCTCGGCGATGGCCGCCGCAAGAGCTGCGATCTGTTCCCTCGTCTCCTCTTTGACGGAAGAGAGCACCGTCACCGTGTTCCCGAGCTTTGTCATGTCCTTCCACTCTGCTATGCACTTCTCCATGAGGCCGCCCGCCTGCGGAGACCACGAGCCGTTCTCGATGAGCGCATACTTCCTGTTTTTGAGCCCGTGCGCTTTGAGGTCGGAGAGAAGGTTCTCCATATGGATGAAAATTCCGTTGTTATACGTCGTGGAAGCAAAGACGAGGTGGCTCATGCGGAAGGCCTCGGAGAGCAATTCGCTGACATGAGTGACGGAAACGTCATAGAGTTTGACGGGCACGCCGCGCGATGCGAGCTCCGCTCCCAAGATCTCGGCGGCGTTCTGCGTATGGCCGTAGACGGAGGCGTAGAAGAGCACAACGCCCCGCTCTTCGGGCTCGTATTTGCTCCATATGTCGTATTTTTTGAGGTACCAAGCGATGTCCTCGGCCCTTCTCCACACGGGTCCGTGGAGCGGGCAAATCATTTGAATGGGCAGCGCCGTCGCCTTTTTCAGGACCGACTGCACCTGTGCGCCGTACTTGCCCACGATGTTGAAGTAGTACCGCCGCGCGTCGTCGAGAAAGTCCCGCTCAAAGGGAAGTTCATCGGCAAAGATACTTCCGCCGAGCGCCCCGAAGGTCCCGAAGGCGTCCGCCG
>CANREK010000021.1 GCA_947629605.1 uncultured Clostridia bacterium
GGCGCGATTTGCCCCTTCGCCAAAACCAATGGTGTAACGTGATGCGCTGGGAGAAGACCACCCGTCCCTTCCTTCGCACGAGTGAATTTTTGTGGCAGGAAGGGCACAGCGTATTCGAAAGCGGGGAGGAGGCGGAACGGGAAACCCTCTCCATGCTCGCTTTGTACCGTGAATTTGCAAAGAGCGTTTTGTGCATGCCCGTTCTCACGGGGCGCAAGACGGAGAAGGAAAAGTTCGCAGGGGCGGTTGCGACCTACGGCATGGAAGCCATGATGCACGACGGCAAGAGTTTGCAGTCGGGCACCACCCACTACATGGGGCAGAACTTTGCAAAGGCCTTCAACATTCAATTCACCGACAAAGACGGCGCCCTCAAACACGGCTACACGATGAGCTACGGCGTCTCCACCCGCCTCATCGGCGCGATCATCATGACCCACGGCGACCAGAGGGGGCTCGTTCTGCCGCCGCCTGTCGCACCCGTGCAGGTCGTCATCGTGCCCATCGCCCAAAAGAAGGAGGGTGTGCTCGAAGCATGCAATGCGCTTGCCGCCAGCCTCAAAAAGGCGGGGATCCGCGTCAAGGTCGACGACAGCGACAATTCCCCCGGCTGGAAGTTCAACGAATGGGAGATGAAGGGCGTGCCGCTCCGCATCGAACTCGGCCCGCGCGACATCGAAAACGGCGTCATGACCGTGTTCCGCCGTGACACCTGCGAGAAGGGGGAACTTTCCCTTGAAAATGCACGGGAGACGGTTCGGAATTTGCTGTCCGAGGTCGGCGAGGCCCTCTACAAGAAGGCCGAAAAGCGCATGAACGAGCGCATCGTGCCCGCAAATACTTTGCAGGAACTGCTCGACGGCGTCAACGGCGGCAACTTTGTCCGCGCCGGCTGGTGCGGTTGCAGGGAGTGCGAGGACAAGGTCAAGGAGTTCGCACAGGCCACCGCCCGCGTCATGGCGAAGGAGAACACGGCCGAAACTTGCGTCGCATGCGGCAAACCCTCTGTTCACACTGTCTTTTTCGCAAGAGCGTATTAATTTTCGAACATTTCTTTGCTCGGCCTGCGGCCTTCGTAAAGAAACTGTTCGAGCGAAAGTGCTCTGTTCATCAATTGGGTGGGCCTCGGAAGCGTTATATGCAAGGACATTAAGGTTCCCGTAGGGTACCAAATAGGGTGCGCTTAGGCAGGGAGACCCTGCCACGCGCAGTGATTAGAATGGTGCAGTAGCCGCTCATTCTGACCCGCCGCGGCCCATATATCTCCATCTCAATCTTTAATTTTCAATTCCTTTCAGTGAGGATCTATTATGAAACATCTCGACATTTCAAACGTATTACAGGACCAAGCGCTGCTCGGCGAGACCGTGGTCGTATGCGGATGGGTGAGGACCTTCCGCGACAGCGCCGCCGTCTCCTTTTTGGAACTCACCGACGGCACGGCCTTCCGCAAATTGCAGGTCGTTATCGACAAAAACGCCCTCAAAGTCGACCCCGAATGTCAGAAGCTCGGCGCGAGCGTCTGCGTCAAGGGGACGGTCGTCAAGGCGTATAAAGGCGACGGGAACGAGCTCAACGCCTTAGAAGTTGCTCTGCTCGGCAAGTGCCCCGCGGAGTATCCCATTCAGAAAAAGCGCACGACGCTCGACTTTCTCCGCACGATCCCGCATCTTCGGCTGCGTACGAACACCTTCCAAGCCGTGTTCCGCGTTCGCTCGGTCGCCGCACAGGCCATTCACAGGTATTTTCATGAAAACGGATACTACTACATCAACACGCCGCTCATCACGGCAAGCGACTGCGAGGGGGCGGGGGAGATGTTCCGCGTCACCACCCAGCCTTGGAACGCCAAGGAAAAGACGGAGGAGGAGTACTTCAAGGACGACTTTTTCGGCGTGAAGGCGGGGCTCTCCGTCTCGGGCCAGCTCGAAGGGGAAGTCGCGGCGACGGCGCTCGGGAAGATCTACACCTTCGGGCCCTCTTTCCGCGCAGAGAATTCCAACACCAAGCGCCAACGCCGTGCTTCGGGAGTGCCCCGAGGAGATCAAGTTCTTTGATTCCTTTGTGGAAAACGGGCTCATCGACAAGCTCACGCACGTCGCGACGAGCGACTTCGGCGTCTGCACCTATACGGAGGCCGTCAAGATCCTCGAAAAGGAGAACGACAAGTTCCAATTCCCCGTGCATTGGGGGAGCGATCTGCAATCCGAGCACGAGAAATATCTCACCGAGCAGGTGTTCAAGCGCCCCGTGTTCGTGACCGACTATCCCAAGGAGATCAAGTCCTTCTACATGAAACAGAATCCCGACGGCAAGACGGTCGCGGCGACGGACTGCCTCGTGCCCGGCATCGGCGAGATCATCGGCGGAAGCGAGAGGGAAGCCGACTATGAAAAGCTCACCGCCGCCATGCGCGAGAGAAACATGGATATGGATGCCTATAAGCAATATCTCGACTTACGTCTCTTCGGCAGCGTTCCGCACGGCGGGTTCGGCCTCGGCTTCGAGCGCTTTGTGATGTATGTCACGGGCATGGAGAACATCCGCGACGTCACCCTCTTCCCGAGAAGCGTGAAGAGCATATACTAAATTGTTTCGCACGATTTCTTTTGCTACGCAAAATAAATGCGTGCGAGCGAACGCCCCTTGTGCATCAATCGATTTGGCCTCGGAAGCGTTATATGCAAGGACATTAAGGTTCCCGTAGGGTACCAAATAGGGTGCGCTGCCGCAAAAGCGTGGTTTTGCTCCGCGCAGTGATTGGGAATGGTGAGGCGGATACACGGCGTGCGCCGCAGCGCACGCTCATGCTGAACGCATGTGAAGCATCCCGTTAAACCTACGGAGCAACATGTTTACTATCCATTGAAGTCCGCCCGTTTGCTGGGATTCTTCGGTCGCTACGCTCCCTCAGAATGAGCGGCCCGCCTTATTTCTCACTTAAACCAAAGTTCCATGCGAGAGTTTTTCAAAAATTCCTTCCCATATTTCAAGAAAACGATGCCCGTGCAGGTGCTGGCGATGCTGTTCGGGCTCTTTCGCGTGGTCATTTTGCTCGTGACGCCGCAGGTCGTGGCGCTCCTCGTCGATAGAGTCATCACGCCGCTTCTCGGCGGGACCCCCAAGAACACGAGCAGTATCTTTTTCTTCCTCATCAAGGACATCCCGACGACGGAGTATACCCGTATCTTTTGGACGCTTGCGGCGACACTTCTCCTGTTCGCCGTGCTCTTTTTCATCTTTTTCTATCTGAAATGGAACCTCGCGCACCATTTTTCCCTCAAAAGCGAGGGGAGAATGCGTGCGGACGCACTGCACAAGCTCGGCAATGCGAGCGGACAGCTTCTCTCAAAGTACTCGGCGGGCGACCTCATTCTCATCACGACGAAGGATCCTTTCCGCGTGCGCGATCTCTACATCCAGCGCTCGCAGGGATTTGCCGACTGCATCTTCTACATCGTCGTCGCGGCGGTGTTCTTGGGGCAGATCCATTGGTCGCTCCTCTTTTTGCCGCTCGTCGGCGGGATCTTCTGCATCTGCGTCGTTCTCTACTACAAAAACCGCATCAAGACCCACTACGAGACCGTATGGCGGGATTCGGCCACGCTCTCGACGACGGTGCAGGAGAGCATTTACGGCATCCGCACGGTCGTCTCCTTTGCCAAGGAAGGGGAGCGGGAAGCGCTCTTCGACACCGACAACGAACGCTTGAAGGACACGCAGTACCACGGCATCGAGATTTTCGCCTATCGCGACCTGAAAATCCGCATCGCGCGGGTCGCCGTCTTTTTGGGAACGCTCGCCCTCGTCATATGGCTCGGCGTGCGCGGCAGGATCACCGCAGGCGAATTCACGGCGACGATGGGGTATCTCGGGAGTTTGATGTGGCAATTCAACAGCCTTGTCTTTAACGTCAACGCCTCCCAGCGCGATTTTGTCAGCGGAAAACGGCTCTTTGACTTCCTCAACGCCGACGACGAAATCGCCGACCGCTATGGGGAAAAGGTGCCTTCGGCACAGCCCGACATCCGCATCGTACATCTCGGCGTCAAAAACGGGGAGAGCTACGCCCTCAAAGACATCTCCGTCGACCTTCCCTACGGCAAAAAGCTCGGCATCATGGGCAAGACGGGGAGTGGCAAGACACTGCTCTGCAAGCTCATGCAGGGTCTCGCCGAGGCCGACGAGGGGGAGATCTACATCGACGGCGTGGCCATTCACGAATATGCGAGGGACGCACTGCTTCGCAGTTATTCCTATGCCATGCAGAACGTGTTCCTCTTTTCCAATACGATCGCGAGCAACATCGCCCTCTACGACCCCTTTGCGGAGAAGGAAAGGATCGAGCGGGCGGGGAAACTCGCCGAAGTGGACGAATTTGCCTGCCGCTTCCCCGACGGATACCAAACGACGATCGGGGAGAAGGGCTTCGGGCTCTCGGGCGGACAGAAACAGCGCATCTCCATTGCCCGCGCCCTCTTCAAAAACGCCTCGGTCTTTGTGTTCGACGATGTCACGAGCGCCCTCGATCTGGAAACGGAGCACGCCGTTTTCCAGAATCTTGAACGGGAATGCGCCGAAAAGACCATGATCACGGTGACACACCGCGCGACGGCGCTCAAAGACTGCGACGAGATCCTCTTTTTGGAGGACGGGATGATCACCGAGCGGGGGAGCTTTGAGGAGCTCATGGCGCTCGGCGGCAATTTTGCACAGATATACAACCGTCAATCCAAGGAAATGAACTTTACGGAGCAAGCATGAACGACCTCTACTACAAGGACGAATATGTGCGGGAGACCTTCTCGGCACGCATGATGAGAAAGCTCTTAAAGAGTGCGCTCCGCCACAAGGGGCCCTTTTTCGGCAGTATTCTCATCGAGGCCGCGCTGGGCATCTGTTCGCTGCTCCCGGGAATTTTATACTCCGTCATCATCTCCGCGCTCTTCCCGGCAGAGGGGATCTTTGGCGAAAATTATCTCCTCATCACGCTCCTTGCCTCGGGGGGACTTGCCGCCGCGTGGATTGGCTCTCTCATCTTCGGCCATCTCGAAAATCTCGTGCCCGTCAAATACGGGACGCTCTTTTCGATGGAACTGAGGAAGGAGATCATGGACCATGTCATGCTTCTCTCCTTCCGCTACTTCGACACGCATTCGACGGGCAAGATCTTGGTCCGCGTCACCAACTATGTGGATGACATCGCCGAACTCTTCGGCACGCTCTTTTATTCCATCGTCTATGCGGCGGGCGTCACCGTCATCGGCCTTGTGTGGATCCTCTGCCTCGATGTCCGCATCGGCGGGGCGGTCGCTGTAACGCTCTTGCCCCTTGCCATCCTCATGTATGTGTTGAGCGTGCAGATCCACAGGCGGTCGGGGCTCGACCACAACAAGAACTCCAACTACACGGCCTTTGTCGCCGAGAATATCGGCGGGGCGGAAGTCGTCAGAGCCTACAACCGCGGGGCGCTCAACTGCGAGATCGGCGCTCTGCTCTTTGGGGAATACGACCGCGCATTCATGCGTACGACCCATGTCCGCGAGGCATTTTTCCCGCTCTCACACGGCTTCACCAATGCCATCGTCGTGCTCGTCGTCTATGGCGTCGCACTCGCCATCGGCCTTGCGGGCGGAGGCATCGCGCTCGGCACCGTCGTCGCGATCGGGACGGTCCTCTCCGAGGTGACATCTGCTATCGGCAACATCTGCAATGACCTCACGTCGGTGTTTACGCTCACTTCCAATTTGGAACGCATCTACGACACCATCGAGACGCCCGTCGAGATCCACGACGAAGAGGGGGCGGAAGAGCTCAAAACGTGTGTCGGCAATGTCAGATTCGACGACGTCACCTTCTCCTATGTCGAAAATATCCCCGTGCTCGAAAACTTCACCCTCGAAGCCAAGGCGGGGGAGACGGTCGCGCTCGTCGGGGCGACGGGCTCGGGCAAGACGACGGTCGTCAATCTCCTGTCCCGCTTCTACGATGTACAGCAGGGGGAAGTGCTTCTCGACGGAAAGAACATAAAAAATTACACCCTGCACTCTCTTCGCGAGGGTGTGGGCGCCATGATGCAGGACACGTTTATTTTCAGCGGCAGTGTGCTCGAAAACATCCGCTTCTCCCGCCCCGATGCGACGGATGAGCAGTGTCGGGCGGCCGCGCGGGCGGCATGCTGTGAGAACTTCATCTCCCGTCTCCCCGAGGGGTACGATACGATGATCTCCGAAGATTACCCGCTCTCGGGCGGGGAGAGACAGCTCCTCTCCTTTGCACGGCTCATCTTGGCCGACCCCAAGGTCATCGTTCTCGACGAGGCGACGAGCCACGTCGACACGCAGACGGAGCTCGAAGTACAGGCAAGCCTTCGTGCCTTGCTCGCGGGAAGGACCAGCTTTGTCATCGCGCACAGGCTTTCGACCATCCGCGACGCCGACAAGATCGTCTTTTTGAGCCACGGCAAGATCGTGGAGCAGGGCTCGCACGAGGAGCTTCTCGCCTTAGACGGCGAGTATGCCAAATTAGTGAAAGCCCTTTGAGCCGCTCATTCTGAGCCGTAGGCGAAGAATCCCGGCAAACGGGCGGAGCAGGTGTGTGCGGCGTCATGCTGAGCGGCGGAAGAGGGAACGGAGTCTATGAGAGCATGTCCGAAGCATCTCGCCGCACAATGTTTGTAATCGCCCCGCGAGATTCTTCGGAATAGCTTTCGTACTCTTTACGACTTGACGGCTCAGAATGACGCGGGGCGGCATGCGCTTCCGTATCATATTCCCCGCCGCAATTTCTCATTTTTCATTTTTAATTTTCAATTTCCATAAGAGGCCGAGATCTTCTCCGCCTCTTTTTTGATGCGCTCGGCGAGGGCGGGAGGGGAGATGACCGTGATCCCCGCGCCCGCAGACATGAGATTGCCCACAAGCGCCTCGTCGTCGGGCAGAACGAGCTCCGCAAAATATTCGCCGTCTTGTTTATAGATATTGTCTACGCCCAGCCAATCCTCGGCGTAGGGGAGCTTTTCAAAGGCAATTTTGAGCTTGACCTCCGTGACCCTCTCGTTCCGCCAAAAGTTGAGGGGGATATCCTCGCGGCGGAAGGGCTTCCGCTCGAATGTTTCCCCCGTGCCGTTGATGGAACGCATGCGGCCGATGCGGAAGGTGCGGAATTCGCCTCTGAGCGTGCAGAACGCCCAAACATACCAAATGTTCTGCTTATAAATGAGCAGATGGGGGTGGATGATCCGCTTTGTCGCCTCGCCCGCGCGATCAAAATAGGAGATGGAGACGGCCTCGCATTCCTCAATGGCTCTGCTGATGAGGGTGAGCTTGTCGGAGAACTTTCTCTCGTCGCCCCATGTGCCGCTGTCGACGAGGATATTGCCCGAGAGGGCGGTGTCGAATTTCTCGATCTTGGACTGCGCCGTCAGTTTCCCGTACGCCCCTTCGAGCACGGGGTCGTGCGTCTGAGAGAGCATGGCGAGCATGGCCTCCGTCGTACGGGCGTATTCCTCGCGAGTGAAGAGCCCCTTGGGGAGCTTGAAGCTGTCGGGGATGCTGATGCCGCCCTTGGAGCCGCGTGCAACGTCGAAGGGAATGCCCGCGACCGTCATTTCATCCACATAGCGGTAGATGGTGCGCACCGAGACCTCGTACCGCTGTGCAAGTTCCCCCGCGCTGATCTTGCGCTTGGTGAGTAGGGTAAACAAAATTCCGAACATGATCTCAAATTTCATAAAAATATTCTATCATATCTGACAGCACGTGTCAAGATAAAGTCGAAAATTCCCGAATCCGATCTGAATTTGTTGCAACGACGGAGGGAATTCTGAACGGCAAACGCATTGCATAGAATAGAGACCATGACAGACTATCAAGCGGAAACTGCGATCGGGATCTACCAAAGAGAGCAGAGAAAGACGAGGAACAGACAGCTTCAACTTGCCCTTCGGCACATGCAGACCGCCGAACAGTTCTTTTTTGCCCTGCGGAGCCTGAGTGGGCTCAACACCGTGGAGCGCGAGGGCATTGGCAGTGCTGAATTTTTCCAAACGTTTGCGTAATGTTTGACAGCGAGTCGTCTTTATTGTATAATGGAAGCACCAAGGAGAACACTATGGCAAACGTAATGGACACCCTCAGAGAGAGGGGATTTATCAAACAGACCGTCTATGAGGACGAACTCTATGACCTCTTGGGGCGCGAGAACGTGCCCTTCTATATCGGGTTCGACCCCACGGCAGATTCGTTGCACGTCGGACACTTTATGCAGCTCATCGCGATGAAGCACATGCAGGACGCGGGGCACAGGCCCATCGTGCTCATCGGCGGGGGGACCGCCATGGTCGGCGACCCCTCGGGTAGGACGGACATGCGCGCCATGATGACGAAGGAGACCATCGCCTATCATGTCGAGTGCTTCAAAAAGCAGATGTCGAGATTTGTCCGCTTCGAGGGCGAGAATGCCGCGATCGTCGTCAACAACGCCGATTGGCTCCTCAATTTGAATTATATCGACTTCCTCCGCGACATCGGCGTGCATTTTTCCGTCAATAAAATGCTCACGGCGGAGTGCTTCAAGTCGCGCATGGAGCGGGGACTTTCGTTTCTTGAATTTAACTATATGCTCATGCAGGCGTATGACTTCCTCGTGCTCAATCAAAGGTACGGATGTTCGCTCGAACTCGGCGGCGACGACCAATGGAGCAACATTTTGGCGGGGGCCGATCTCATCCGCAGAAAGCAAAAAAAGCCCGCTTATGCGATGACTTTCCAACTTCTCACGACGAGCGAAGGCAAGAAAATGGGCAAGACGCAGAAGGGGGCAATTTGGCTCGACGCTAACAAGACCACCCCTTATGAGTTCTATCAATATTGGCGCAACACCGCCGACACGGATGTCGAAAAATGTTTCATGTTGTTGACATTTGTGCCCGTCGCGGAGATCATGGAATTGTGCCGCTATCAAGACGAGAGGATGAACGCCGCAAAGGAGAGGCTCGCCTATGAACTCACCAAGGCGGTGCACGGGGAAGAGGCCGCCGACCTTGCCCGTTCCGAGGCTCACGCGGCGTTTTCGGGCGAGGGTGAGATGCCCGTTCGGACCATTCCCACAGACGTCACGGGGGTTGTCGGCGTGCTCGTTGCAACGGGGCTGTGCAAGTCCAACGGCGAGGCGAGACGGCTCCTCGAACAGGGCGGCGTCTCCATCGGCGAGGAGAAGGCGACCATGGACACGCCCCTTCCCGCGGGGGATTTCATCCTCCATAAGGGCAAAAAAGTGCATATCAAGGTGGTTCGCGCTTAAACGAAGTCTATGCAATACAACAGCGTCGTCGGCGAGGCGTTCGCCGAAAAGACAATCGAAAGATCCAAATTTCTTGCCTATGTCTCCCATGTCGGGAGCGAGGAAGAGGCCAAGGCGTTTCTTTTCAGGGTGCGCTCGCTTCATCCTATGGCGACGCATGTCTGCTATGGCTACATCGCCGACAAACTCGGTAATTTGCAGCGTTTTTCGGATGACGGCGAACCGCAGGGCACGGCGGGCATGCCCATTTTGGGCGTGTTGAAGGCGCAGGAACTCAGAGAGACCTGTGTTGCCGTCGTTCGCTATTTCGGCGGCATCAAGTTGGGCGCGGGGGGATTGACCCGCGCGTGCGCCGGTTGTGCCGCCGACGGGCTCGCCGCAAGCATGATCAAGAGCTATGAGACGGGCGTGGAACTGCTCCTCTCCGTCGACTATGCCGAAGTCAACGCCGCGCTCCGCCTCTTGGAAAACGAAATCGTTCTCAACCGCGACTTTTCCTCTTCCGCCCGCTTCACCGTCATCGTGCGGGAGGGGGATGTGGAAACCTTTTCCGCCCGCGCCCGCGACTTTCTCAACGGCCGCGTGAAGATCGATATGGGGGAGAAGTACTTCTATCCGTTTGAAAAATAAGAATAAAAGGGGATTTCAGCCCCCGCCCGCCGACCGATCGGCGGGCGGGGGCTGTTTGATATTTCCAAAAAGGCGGTATAATAAAGGCGAACGAAACAAAGGGGGAGAAATGTATGGACACCAATAAATTCACGCAAAAATCGATACAGGCCATCCAAGCGGCGCATAGCCTTGCCGAGGAGAACGGCAACAGCGAACTCTCTACCCTGCACCTTGCCTATGCGCTCCTCGAACGGGACGGCGTCGTCTCCCGCATTCTGTCCCATGCGGAAAAGGACGCGGACGGGCTGCAACGGGCGGTGAAAGAGGAGATCGACCGACTTCCGCATGTCAGCGGCGCGGGCGCGGGGCAGATCTATCCCACCGCGGCCCTTTCCCGCCTTCTCGGCGAGGCCGAAAAGCTCGCCGCGGGCATGAAGGACGACTACATCTCCGTCGAGCACCTGTTCCTTTGCCTCTTTGACAACGCCGAGCCACGGCTTTTGGAGCTCTTCAAGCGCTTCGGCATCACAAAAGAGGACTTTTTGAAGGGCATGAAGGAGGTCCGCGGCAACCGCAACGTGACGACGGACAATCCCGAGGACACCTATGAGGCGCTCGAAAAGTACGGCACCGACCTCACCAAACGTGCGAGGGAACACAAGCTCGAACCCGTCATCGGCAGGGACGAGGAGATCCGAAACATCATCCGCATCCTCTCCCGCAAGACCAAAAACAACCCCGTGCTCATCGGAGAACCGGGGGTCGGCAAGACGGCGATCGCCGAAGGCTTGGCCCGCCGCATTGTCTCGGGGGATGTCCCCGAGGGGCTCAAAAACAAGACGCTCTTCTCTCTCGACATGGGCGCCCTCATCGCGGGGGCGAAGTACCGCGGCGAGTTTGAGGAACGTCTCAAGGCCGTGCTTTCGGAGATCACCAAGTCCGAAGGGAGAATTTTGCTCTTCATCGATGAACTCCACACCGTCGTCGGCGCGGGCAAGACGGACGGCGCCATGGACGCCGGCAACCTCTTAAAACCCATGCTCGCACGCGGGGAGCTCCACTGCATCGGTGCGACGACGCTCGACGAGTACAGAAAATATATCGAAAAGGACGCCGCGCTCGCCCGCCGTTTTCAACCCGTCATGGTCGGCGAACCGACCGTCGAGGACACCGTCTCCATTTTGAGAGGGCTCAAAGAGCGATTCGAGATCTTCCACGGCGTGCGCATCCACGATGATGCCCTCGTCGCGGCGGCAACGCTCTCCAACCGCTACATCACCGACCGCTTCCTTCCCGATAAGGCCATCGACCTCGTTGACGAAGCGGCGGCGATGATCCGCACGGAGATCGATTCCATGCCCGCCGAGATGGATGCCCTGCACCGCAAGATCGTGCAGATGGAAGTGGAGGAGAACGCCCTCGAAAAGGAGAGCGACAACCTCTCCCGCGCCCGCCTCGAAACGCTCAAAAGGGAACTTGCCGACCACAAGGCGCAGTTCGACGCGATGAATTCGAAATGGCAGGACGAAAAGAGGGCAATTCTGCACGAAAAGGACCTCAAAGAGAAGCTCGACCTGCTCCGCGGACAGCTCGAATCGGCCAAAAACAGCGGCGATTACAACACGGCGGGGCGGCTCGAATACGGTGAGATCCCCGCAATTGAAAAGGAGCTTGCCTCGCTCAAAGAAAAGGACGGCAATGCCATTTTGCAGGACGAAGTCACCGAGGAGCAGATCGAACGGATCGTCGCCCGTTGGACGGGGATCCCCGTTTCCCGCCTCAAAGAGGGAGAGCGGGAAAAACTTCTCCGCCTCGAAGAGACCCTTCACCGCCGCGTTGTCGGGCAGGATGAGGCCGTAAAAAAGGTCTCGGAGGCCATTTTGAGGGCGCGGGCGGGCATTTCCGACGAGAACAGACCCATCGGCTCCTTCCTATTCTTGGGTCCGACGGGCGTCGGCAAGACGGAGCTCGCAAAATCCCTCGCCGAGGCGCTCTTCGATGACGAAAAGAACATCGTGCGCATCGACATGAGCGAATATATGGAAAAATTCTCTGTGTCTCGCCTCATCGGGGCGCCTCCCGGATA
>CANREK010000022.1 GCA_947629605.1 uncultured Clostridia bacterium
AAAGGCGAGGTAAGAGCTCACCGACGGGACGGTAACGCCCCGTGCCATGTAAACCCCGTCCGATGCAAGTTTGGGACCTTTTCACATAGGGTTGCCCGCCCGAGAAGGTCCGTGAATAACGCTTGAGCCCGTCGGTGACGGCGGGCGTAGATAAATGACCGCGCTCGACAGAACCCGGCTTATCGGTCCGCTCGTATCCCAAGGGGGGCGCCCCGCATGTTTGCGGGGCGCCCCCTTGGGATAATGAAGTCACGCAAAAGCGGGTTCTGTCGGCAAGGTTATTTCATGAGGGCTCCCAAAAAAGATTGCGTAGCAAGATTTTTTGGGAAGAGGAGCCGCAGCGGAGAAAACAAGCCTTTGGCAGAGCCAAAGGCGAAAAAACGTAGCTTGCGGCGATGAGGCCGCGCTCGACAGAACATATATTGTATTCCGTCAATCCAAGGGGGGGCGCCCCCGCAAACAGCGGGGGCGGCGTTGGGATAATGCGGTGATGGTTCGACTACGCTCACCATGACGCAATCAGAATGGTCCGTAATCGCCCCGCGAGATTCTTCGGGTCAAGTTCCGTACTCTTTAATAGCCTTACGGGCTCAGAATGACGCGGGGCGGCAATGCGTCTCCGTGGGTTTGCTGGGATGCTTCACATACGTTACTTCGTCGCTACGCTCCTCGTGCCGCCCTTCGACGCCATAAAGAACGTGCGGGCGGGGCAGCATGAGCGCACGGCGGTACGCCGTGCGCTTTGGCCCCTTTGGCCATTCAGCATAATTCATAACATATGTTATATAACACATGTTATAACATCATTCGTTTTACGGGGCGGAGTTTGGCCGTAAAGTGGCGGAGGATCGGGGGCTCTTCCACGATCTCGTAGCCCTTGACCTCGGCGGCGCGTTCCTTGATGTTGCAGAGGGCGTCGGCGATGACGTCGAGATGGGACTGCGTGTAGACGCGGCGGGGGATGGCGAGGCGGGGTCGTTGCCGAGGAGGAAGGAGCCGATGTCGCACGCGCGGATGCCCGCTTCCAAATAGAGCTCCACGGCGAGCGCCTGTGCGGGGAATTGATAGTACGGAATGTGGGGAAGCAGCTTTTTCGCATCGACGAACACGGCGTGGCCGCCGACGGGACTTTGATAGGGAATGCCCGCTTCGTCGAGGCGGGCGGCGAGGTACTCCATCTGCCCGATGCGGTAGCGGAGGAAGTTCTCGTCGATGCCCTCTTTGAGGCCGATGGCGAGCGCCTCGATGTCCCTGCCCGACATGCCGCCGTAGGTCACGAAACCCTCAAAGGAGATGGTGCGCTGCTTGATGGCTTCAAACAATTTTTTGTCGCGGCAGCCGATGAGGCCGCCCATGTTGACGATGGCGTCTTTCTTGGCGCTCATCGTGAAGCAATCGGCGTTTTCGAAACATAAGTGCAAGATTTTTTCGATGGAGAGGTCCCGATATCCCGCCTCGCGCTGTTGGATGAAGTAGGCGTTTTCGGCACAGCGGGCGGCGTCGATCATGAACGGAATTTGATACTTATGTGCGATTTCAGCCGTCTTTCGGATGTTTTCGACGGAGACGGGCTGGCCGCCGGCGGAGTTGTTCGTGATCGTCATGATGACGACGCCGACGTTCTCCGCGCCGAGCTCATGGATGAGGGATTCGAGCTTTTCGCAATCCATATTGCCCTTAAAATCGAAGTACGCCGATGTATCGAGCGCTTCGGGTACAACACAGTCGATGGCGCGGGCTCCCGCAAGCTCCACATGGGCGCGGGTCGTGTCGAAGTGCATGTTCGCGATGGCGTATTTTTTGCCTTCCAAGAGAATGGGGAGAAGGACTTTTTCCGCCGCACGCCCCTGATGGACGATCTGAATGTAGGGCATGGAAAAGACCTCTTGGGCGGAAATTTGCAACTTATAGTAGCTTTCAGCGCCCGCATAGGACTCGTCGCCGACCATCACGCCCGCCCATTGCGCGGTGGACATGGCGCCCGTGCCGCTGTCGGTGAGCAGGTCGATGTAGACGTCGCTCGCGGCAAGGGAAAAGACGTTGTAATTGGCCGCGGCGATCTTCTCTTCACGCTCTTTTCTCGTGAGAAGCTTTAACGGCTCCACGCTCTTGATGCGGAAAGGTTCGGGGATATAGATGGGTTTCATGAAACATCTCCTCGTGATTTTACTGTCTCTATTATAATTGGAAATGGGGGAAAAGTCAATACCGACGGAAAAATTCATCGCATAGAATGAAAATGAGGAGAAAAATGCTTGATTTTGACGTTCGCATTTGATATAATACAGAGGTCGCGAGGAGTAGCGCAGTTTGGTAGCGCGCTTGGTTCGGGACCAAGAGGTCGCGTGTTCAAATCACGTCTCCTCGACCAAAGGCACGCAAGGGATTGATCCTTGCGTGCCTTTGATATAAGAACGCGACCTCTTGGTCAAAGTGGTACAATAGTTCGCTCATTCTGAAGGGGCGGGAGGGGGCATAAAAAAGGAGCTTCCGTGGGTTTGCTGGGATCCTTCGCCTACGGCTCAGGATGAGCGCGGGGTGAGGCAGCATGAGCGCACGGCATGCTACGCGATGTATGCATCATGAAATAAAGGAAAAGCGAGCGTTCACTTCGTGCGCAGAAAGGCGGCAAAGGAGAGGAGCGCTTTTTTGTTTTCCTCGGAAAGAGATGCATAATCAAGGAGAAGTTGCTGTTCGCCCGCTCTTGCCGGATAGACGACATTTACGTTTCCGCAATCATCTTCCCGCCCGAGCAAAAAATCGGTGGTGCACAGAAAGCAATCCGCGAGCGCACAGATAAAGCCCGCCGTCGGCTCGCTCAGACCCTTTTCCCAGCAGTCCACCGACTTCTGACTGCAACCGATCCGTTCCGCCACAGCCCTTTGGCTCATTCCCTGTTCCTTCCGCAACGTCTTGATTTTAAGTAGCATTCTTCTCCACCTCATCAATATTTTCGGGATTTATTATAAGAAAATTACTCAAAAGCAGTTGACAAAGCAAAATATTACTATTATAATGTTTCATACAGAGTAAAATTCTACTTATGGAGGAACAAAAATGAGTCAGTATGTGGAAAACCATCTTGGGCGAGGCGAAAAGATCGTTCTGAAAGCGGAAAAGAACATTCTGTATCTTCTGATGCCTTTCCTTTTGATGGTGCTAGTGTTGGTCGGTGCGGCAGTGGCGCAGCATTATTTGAACACTTGGGTCAACGGCGTTCAGAGAGAGCCGACGTTGGAAGAGATCATCACCAATCCCGCGGCCGCAGTGGATCAAGGCGTTAAGGATATGGCCGAAGCGCTGTATCTTCCGTTCACGATCGCAGTTTGGGTTCTCTTTGTGCTCGTCGGTATCCTGCCCTTTGTCAGAGCGCTTTTGAGGTTCCTTTCCCTCAACCTCGCACTCACCAATAAAAGGGTCGTCGGTAAGGTCGGCATTTTGAGCATAGTGACCGTCGACATTACGATCGATAAGATCGACCATGTGACTGTTTCGGCGGGTGTCTTTGGGAATCTCCTCAAATACTATGCGCTCGCTGTCGTCTCCGTGGGAGGTTCCGGGGCAGACCTTGGTGTCTCCCGTAAGGGCAACCCGACCTTTATCGCGATCAAGAACGCACAGCAATTCAAGGATGCTGTCACTTTCGCCGTGGAACAGCATGCGGAGGAAGCGCGGGTCGCGCAGGCCGAAGCCATTGCCCGTGCCATGGGCGGCAACACGGCGCGTTGAGGCGTCGGAATGAAATGAAAAAAGAGGAGGTAGCTCCTCTTTTTTTGCATAAATGTTTGATTTTTTGTTCTGCCATGGGGCAATGAAGGGCCGAAGGATTTCGATCGACGGGCGGAGAAAATGAATGAAAAATTAAAAATTAAAAATAAAAAATTGTGGCGGGGTGCGGCGTCATGCTGAGTTTCCTCTTGCCCTCCCCCTTTCTAAGGGGGAGGGGTAGGGGAGGGGATTCATTGGAAACTGTGCCCTCGTGGCTTTCCTTACGGAAACCCCCTCGGGCACAGACGTATTTCATCCTGCCCGCAGGGTAGCCAAAAGCGTTGCGCGGCGTCATGCTGAGCCGCGGAACACAAACGCAGTCTACGGAAGAGTGTCCGAAGCATCTCGCCGCACAGTTGTCCGTTTTTGCCCCGCGAGATTCTTCGGATTAGGTCGTCTGATTTCGTTCTTTCTCCGTTTCTCAGAATGACGCGGGGCGATATGGGCTCCGTGGGTTCGCTGGGATCCTTCGCTTCGCTCAGGATGAGCGCGGCGGCGGATGCCGCCGCGTTAGCTGCGGTGATGGTTCGACAGGCTCACCATGACGTAATCGGAATGGTCCGTATTCGCCCCGCGAGATTCTTCGGGTTAGGTCGTCTGACTTCGTTCTTTCTCCGTTTCTCAGAATGACGCGGGGCGACACGGGCTCCGTGAGTTTGCCGGGATCCTTCCCCTTCGGCTACGCTCAGGGTCAGGATGAACCCCTCGGCCGCTGGGTGACGGGTCGATGCGAGAGGGGGACGAGTGCGGGAGATGGTCTGAAATTCAATTCCTTGAAAAACGCATGAGAATACGCGCGTGCCTGTTATAATACAACGGGAGAGGCGTCTATGGGCACATGGGAAATCGTTAAAATCATCTTGCAGATCTTCGGGGGCATGGGAACTTTTCTCGTCGGAATGAAAATGCTCTCCGAAAACATGACAAAGCTCGCGCACGGGAAGTTGCAGAAGATGTTGAACAGGACGGCGGACAGCCGTTTTGCGGGCGTCGGGATCGGCGCGGCGGTCACCGTACTCGGGCAGAGTTCCGCCTTCACCACCGTCATGGTCGTCGGTCTCGTGAATGCGGGCATCATGACGCTCTTTCAGGCGACGGCCATCATCATGGGTGCGAACATCGGCACGACGCTGAACGCATGGGTCATCGCGCTCGGCGGGTCGGACATCACCGTCTTTTTCTTCATTCTCGCCGCCATCGGGGTGCTCATGACGATGTTTTCGAAGCGGGAGCGCGTCGTGACGCTCGGCTCGGTCATCGCGGCATTCGGCATCATCTTCGTGGGACTCAAATTCATGTCGGGAGCGCTGAGCTTTGAGGCCGGGAGCGAGGCCTACATCGCCGTCTCAAAGGCCCTCCATGTCATCAAAAATCCCATCTTATTGCTCGGTTTAGGCATTTTCATCACCGCACTCGTGCAGTCCTCGACAGCCGTCAATGCCATCATCCTGACGATGGTCTCCACGGGGCTGACGATCGGGGATGGGGGGAATGCGGCGCTCTACATCATCATCGGTTCCAACATCGGCACCTGCGTCACGGCGCTCATCTCCTCGCTCGGGGCGAGCCCCAATGCGAAGCGGGCGGCACTCGTTCATTTTCTCTTTAACCTCTTCGGTGCGATCATCTTCATGGTGATCCTCGTCTGTTGGCGGGGATTCGCGGACACCGTGCTCGGCGGCATCATCCCCACGGGTTCCATGAAGTTCGGCAGCACCGACATGGCGCCCGGGATGCAGATCGCCCTCTTCCACACCCTCTTTAATACGGTGAGCACCCTCCTCTTTCTGCCCTTTGTGAAGGGGTTCGTGTGGATCGCCGAGCATCTCATCCGCGAAAAGGGGCAGGCCGCGGAGGAGGAGCTTTACAGCGAGCTCGACGAGCGCCTTCTCCGCTCTCCCTCCGTTGCCCTCGGCTACATGTATCAGGAGACGGGCAAGGTATTTTCCTACGCGATGGCGGAGCTCGACAAGGCCTTTGATGCCTTCCTCAAACGGGACGTCTCGGCGGCAGAGGAGGTCAACCGCAGAAATGCCCGCCTCGCCGCGGCAAACATGAAGGGGGTCTCCTATCTCGTGAAGCTCACCGCACAGACCTCCGTTCTCGAGGATGAACGCACTATTTCCGACCTGCACTATGTACTCAACGACATCATGCGCGTCGGCGAACTTGCCGACAACGTCACAAAATATACCCGCCAAACGGTGGAGGACAAGCTCACTTTCTCCGATGAATTTTTGCGGATGCTGAGCGCCATGTACGAAAAAATTCAACACTTATATGCGATTTCTCTCGATATTTTCCTGCGGAAGGACGTCTCCGGGCTCGGGGAGCTCGACGCCCTCGAGGATGAAGTGGACGGGGACAGGCACGAGCTCATCCACGCCCATATCAACCGTTTGAACGAGGGCAAGTGCGACCCGACGAACTCGAGCGTTTTCATCAATCTCGTCGGGAATTTGGAGCGTGCGGCCGACCACATCACCTACATCGCCCATTCCGTGGAGGAGGGCGGCAGAGAGGCCTACCTTGCAAAAGTGTAAGGCCTTCCCGCGGGGCGGAGAGGAAAATTCAAAAATCGGGCGAAAAATGCTTGACAAGGGGGAGTAGGGTGTGCTAAGATGGGTATGTTGGAGGCGAAAGAGATGAATTTCGCGATCGAAAACAACATGATGCGCATGTGCGGAGCCCGGGCAGAGATGTTGGGGCTTGTTGCCGTGCGTTAAAAAATTCGGCAATAAGTCAAATGTCCTGCCCGTGCAAGAGTGCGCGGGCAGTTTTTTTATCCCGAAAGACTTCATCCCAAGCGTTTCCAAGGAGAAAACCATGAACCAACTTTTCACGGCCGTCATGATGCAGATGCGTACCCGCGGGCTCTTCCCGACGGGCGGTTTGCCGTGACTGCAATCTGCCCAAAGGCGTGCCCGCGGATCCCACCGCGGGCCTTTTCTTTTTTTCGGAAATCCAATAAGGAGCAAGACATGATAGAACTCAGACACATCACCAAGGAATATGCCTCCAAGGAGGGCACGACGCTGGCGCTCGACGACGTGTCGCTGACCGTAAACGACGGCGAGATCTTCGGCATCATCGGGCTGTCGGGGGCGGGGAAGAGCACGCTCGTGCGCTGTATCAACCTTCTCGAACGCCCCACGCATGGGAAAGTGTGCATCGACGGCGAAGAACTCACCGCCATCGGCAAAAAGCGTCTCCACGTCATCCGCCGCAACGTCGGCATGATCTTTCAGAGCTTCAATCTGCTCGAACAGCGCACGGCGGAGGGCAACATCCGTTTCCCGCTTGAAATCGCGGGGGTCAGGCGGCGGGCGGCCGAGGCGCGGGCGAAGGAGCTCTTGGAGCTCGTGGGGCTCACGGAGAAGGCCAAGAGCTATCCCTCGCAGCTCTCGGGCGGACAGAAACAGCGCATCGCCATCGCGCGGGCGCTTGCGTTGAACCCAAAATATCTGCTCTGCGACGAGGCGACGAGCGCCCTCGATCCCGCGACGACGGACTCCATTCTGCAACTGCTCCGCCGCATCAACCGGGAACTCGGCGTCACGATCGTCGTCATCACCCATGAGATGCGGGTGGTGGAGCGCGTCTGCGACCGCGTTGCCGTGCTCGACAGCAGTAAGATCGTCGAAGAGGGCGCCGTGAGCGACGTGTTCTCCTTCCCACAGTCGGAGATCGCAAAACAGCTCATCATTCCCGAACTCATCCGCTCCGCCGAGGGCGGCGGGGGCAAAAAACTGCGTCTCGTATTCCACGGAGAGACGGCCGACAGCCCGATCATCTCCAAGCTCGCCATCGAATGCGGGGTCGCCGTCGACATTCTCTACGCCGACACCAAGCGCATCGACGGCAAGACGTTCGGGCACATGGTGATCTCCCTCCCGCAGGATGGGGAGGAAGAAAAGGTCAGACGCTTTTTGGAACAACATCAAGTTTCGTTTAAGGAGGAAGTATGAGCCGTCTCTTCATTCAACTCGGCGCGGAGGGGTTTCTCCTCGGCGTGCTCGAAACACTCTACATGACCGTCGTCTCCACGGCGGCGGCCTATGTCATCGGGCTCCCCGTCGGGGTGCTCCTGCGCATCACGGACAAGGACGGGCTGAGGCCCATGCCGTGGCTCAATCGCATCGTCGGCTTTCTCGTCAACATCCTGCGCAGCATTCCCTTCATCATTCTCATCGTCGCACTCATCCCCGTCTCGCGGGCGATCGTGGGGACGAGCATCGGGAACGGGGCCATGATCTTCATGCTCATCGTCGCCGCCGCGCCCTACGTCGCGCGGATGGTCGAAAGTTCCCTCAAAGAGGTGGACGGCGGCGTCATCGAGGCCGCCCGTTCGATGGGGGCGGGGACCTTCACCATCATTTGGAAGGTCTACCTGCCCGAGGCGAGGCCCTCGCTCATCGTGGGAGCCGTCATCTCCACCGTGACGGTGCTCGGCTATTCGGCCATGGCGGGCACGATCGCGGGCGGGGGGCTCGGCGCCATCGCCGTCACACAGGCGCGGCCCTCCAATGCCGAAGACGTCATTTGGCTGTGCGTCGCGCTCATCGTCATCATCGTGCAGGTCATTCAAGAACTCGGCATGCTGCTGGCGAGAAAGACGGACCGTCGCCTTCGGTCGGGCGGCAGAAAGAAAAAGAGCTCCGACGGAGCCGACCTCAAAACGACCGAAACCAATTCATAAAAAGAAAAAAATTTATAAAAAAAGGAGATAGTATCATGAAAAAACTCTTGCACGGCATCCTTGCCGCCACCCTCGCCCTCGGGCTCACCCTCTCCGCCGCGGCCTGCGGCAGGAACATCGACACCGACCCCGACACCATCGTCGTCGGCGCCAGCGCCACGCCGCACGCCGAGATCCTCGAAGTCATCAAGGACGACCTCGCCGCCGCGGGTTACACCCTCGAAATCAAGGTGTTCGACGACTACATCACTCCCAATACCGCGCTCGAAGAGGGCAGTCTCGACGCCAATTACTTCCAGCACACGCCCTATCTCAACACCTTCAACGCCGAGAACGGCACCCACCTCACGGCCGTCGAAAAGATCCACTACGAGCCCTTCGGCGTCTATGGAAAGGGTGTCACGCAGGAGCAGTTCGACACCGTCAAGACGGGCAGGACCATCCTTGTCCCCAACGACGGGAGCAACCTCACCCGTGCGCTCTTTGTGCTCCGCGACGAGGGCTATATCGAACTTCCCGCAGACGTTTCGCCCGAGACCAATCTGACCGAGCACGACGTCACCGACGCCAAGGGCAATCACATCAGTCCCGTGCAGGCGGAGAACGTGGCGCAGATCTTGGAAGAATCGGACGACGGCACGATCGCCGTTATCAACGGCAATTACGCCCTGCAAGCGGGGCTCAAAGCCGAAAACGCGCTCGCCTTTGAGAATGCGGAAGGGGCGGCGGCACAGCTCTACGCCAACGTCATTGCCGTCAAGACGGGGAATGAGAACCATCCCAAGATCGCGGCGCTCTTAAAGGCGCTCAAATCGCAGAAGGTCATCGACTTCATCCGCACGGAATACAGCGGCGCGGTCCAAGCGGTATTTACGGTGTAATGGAGGCCGCTCGAAGCCCAAAGAATCCCGGCAAACGGGCGGACATTGTAATTAAAAATTAAAAATGAAAAATTAAAAATTGTGGCGGGGGATCATTAGAATGACACCCCCTCAGTCTCGCTAACGCTCGACAGCTCCCCCTCGAGGGGGAGCCAAGACTTGCCCACCCCTCGAGGGGTGGGTGCCCCGTAGGGGCGGAAGGGGTGTGCCGCCGTGCACGCACTCGCCCTCGGGAGGGGGCAGAGAGCACGCGGCAACACGGCTTTTCCTCAATGCCCGTGCGAATGGTTGACGGAGGGGTCGGCGTTGTGGTATAATCAAGAAAAATTTTCCAAAAGGGGTGATTTTCATGAAGATCACATTCACGCAGGAAGGCAAAGTCCCCGTCAGCGCGGGCGGCGTCGGCCTGTTCTTTGAGGACCTCAACTACGATCTCGACGGCGGGCTCTATGCCGAAATGCTCGAAAATCGCAACTTCGAAGCCAAGGATGTTCACGGCGAATGGGACCATTATATCGTCGAAGAGGACGGGGGCTACGGATGGGAGCCTTACCCCAAAAAATGCAACATATCGCTCAAAATCAAGACCGATCGGCCGCTTTTTCCCGAGAATCCGCACTACCTTCGCATCGAGAGTTCGGAGGAAAATGTCGGCGTCTCCAACAAGGCGTACGACGGCATCTGTCTCGCCAAGGGGCGCGGGTATAAAATTTCCTTCTACGCCCGCTCCTACGACTACCGTGGGGCGGTCCGCGTGGGCGTGTTCGACGGGGAGAATATGCTCGTCGGCAAGCGCATCAAGCTCAAAAGGGACGGCAAATGGCACAAATATGCGTTCAGCGTCAAGGCCAAGACGGACGCCGACCGTGCGCAGTTCCGCCTCCTCCTCGAACGGGCGGGGACGGTGCATGTCGACGCCTTCTCCATGATGCCCGAAAACGCCGTCTTGGGGGTGTTCCGTCGGGACCTCGTCGACCTCATGAAGGCGATGAATCCCGGGTTTTTGCGCTTCCCCGGCGGGTGCGTCGTCGAGGGCAATAACCTCGAAAATCGCTACTTATGGAAGAATTCCCTCGGTCCCGTCGAGCGGAGAAAGCAGAATTGGAACCGCTGGGCGGTGCACGCGACGGGCCCCGATACGGGCTGGCGTTCCGCCTATTCTCACTACGGACAGACGCTCGGCGTGGGGTACTATGAGTACTTTCTCCTCGCCGAATATTTGGGCGCAAAACCGCTCCCCGTCGTCTCCGTCGGCATCGCCTGTCAATACATGTCCACCGAATTCGTGCCGCTCGACGACCCCGAACTCGAAACGTATATCCAGGAGGCGCTCGACGTCGTGGAATTCGCCAACGGCGGCAAGGACACCGTTTGGGGCAGAGTGCGGGCGGAGATGGGGCACCCCGAGCCCTTCCGTCTCGAAATGCTCGGCGTCGGCAACGAGCAGTGGGAGGCCTCGCCCATTCAGAAGGATACGGGCAAACCCGCACCCAACGAATTTTACAAGCGCTTTGAGATTTTTGAAAAGCGCATTCACGAAAAATATCCCGACCTCAAAATCGTCGGCACCGTCGGACCCACCGTCGATACCGATTCCCACCGCGACGCGTGGAAGTGGACGCGGGAAAATCTTCAAAAGAATCCCAACTTTGTGTACGTCTCCGACGAGCACTTCTACGTTCCGCCGCAGTGGATGTACGACCATGTGGATGTGTACGATCACTATCCCCGTCTCGGGACGGTGTATGCGGGCGAATATGCCGCCCATGTGCCCGGTTCGGGGGCGGCGGGATTCAATGCGCCGCAGTCCAACTGTTGGGAAGGGGCGCTTGCGGAGGCCGCATTCATGACGGGCATGGAGCGGAATTCGGACGTCGTGATCATGAAGTCCTTCGCCCCGCTCTTTGCACGCCTCGGCTACACCGAGTGGTGTCCCAACATGATCTGGTTCGACGGAAAGAGCTCCTACGGCTCGGCCAGCTACTATGTGCAGCTGCTTTACAGCCAATATACGGGCGATTGGGCGTTTCAGACGATGACGGACGAAAAGGGGGTCTACGCCTCCGTGACCGAGCGCGACGGCACCTACTTTGTCAAGGCCGTCAACGCGAACGACGCGGCGGTCGAGGCGGAAGTCTTGGCCGATGTCGACTTCGGCGCCATGACGAGGATCATCCGCCTCGCGGGAAAATTGGAGGAATATAACACGATCGAACGGCCGACGCTCATCTCCCCCGAGGAGATCGCGCCCACCGCGCCCGCCTCTCTCACCCTCCCGCCCCACAGCTTTACGGTGATGATTTTTAAGAAATAATTTCGAACATTTCTTTGCTCGGCGCCCCTTGCCGCCTTTGGG
>CANREK010000023.1 GCA_947629605.1 uncultured Clostridia bacterium
TGGTATATGCCGCCGCCTTGTCGTCGGTCATGTCGCTGCCCCAATAGCGGTCGCGTCCCCTGCGGACATACCAATTCGAGATCTCATCCGCAAATTCCTGAATGGCGCGTGCGCTGTCGGTGATGTTATAGACGGCGAGCAGTTCATCCACCTGTTTCACGAGGGAATTGAGCCCCGAGAGCGCCCATTTGTCCATGAGCGAGAGTTTGCATTGTTTGAGGTCATATTTGCTCGGGTCGTACTTGTCGATCTCGGCATAGAGGCAGAAAAAGGCATAGGTGTTCCACAGCGTCCCCTGGAACTTGCGCTGGACCTCGGAGACGGCCTCTTCGGAGAAGCGAGACGGGATCCACGGTGCGCTGTTCGTGTAGAAATACCACCGCGTGGCGTCCGCGCCCTGTTTGTTCAGAATGGTCCAAGGGTCGACGACGTTGCCCTTGTGCTTGCTCATCTTGATGCCGTTTTTGTCGGCGACGAGGCCGAGGCTGATGCAGTTCTTAAAGGGCGCTCTGCCGAAGAGAATGGTCGAGATGACGAGGAGCACATAGAACCACCCGCGCGTCTGGTCGACGGCCTCGGAGATGAAGTCGGCGGGGAAGGTCTCTTCAAAGAGATCCCTATTCTCAAACGGATAGTGATACTGCGCAAAGGGCATGGAGCCCGAATCGAACCAGCAGTCGATGACCTCGGGCGTGCGCGTCATCTTTCCGCCGCATTTTTGGCACTTGCAGTAGAATTTATCGACATAGGGGCGGTGAAGTTCGGTATCGAGCGGGGCGCCCGTCTTGTCGTGGAACTCCTGCCGCGAGCCGATGACTTCGATCTCGCCGCAGTCCTCGCAGACCCAAACGGGGAGCGGGGTGCCCCAATAGCGGTCGCGGGAGAGCCCCCAATCGATGACGTTTTCGAGGAAGTTCCCCATCCTGCCCTCTTTGATGCTCTCGGGCATCCAATTCACCGAGCGGTTGGCGGCGATGAGTTCGTCCTTCACCTTGGTGACCTCGATGAACCAGCTCGACCGCGCGTAATAGAGAAGGGGCGTGTCGCACCGCCAGCAGTGCGGGTAGCTGTGCTCAAAGAGGAGCTTTTTGAAGAGCGACCCATTCTTTTCGAGCATGTCGAGAATGACCTTATCGGCCTTCTTTGCGAAGAGGCCGTTGAGTTCGGGGCAGCGCTCGTCGAAGCAGCCCCTCTCGTTGACGAGCTGCACGACGGGAAGATGATAGCGCTTTCCGACCTTGTGGTCGTCCTCGCCGAATGCGGGGGCGATGTGCACGACGCCCGTGCCGTCGGTCAATGTGACATAGGCGTCGCAGACGACGTAGAAGGCCTTCTCCCGAAAGGTCCCGACCGACCACGGGAAGAGGGGCTCGTACGCCGTGCCCTCGTACTCCTTGCCCTTTTTTCGGCATATAAGTGTGAAATTTTCAAAGAAATTCCCCACAAGCGCCTCGGCGAGAATGTAGCGGGCGCCGTCCGATTCGATCTCGACATAGTCCTCCTCGGGATTCATGCAGAGGGCGACGTTGGAGGGAAGCGTCCACGGCGTCGTCGTCCATGCCAAAATGTAAGTGTTCTCCCTGCCCTTGACACGGAAGCGGGCGACGGCGGAAGTCTCCTTCACATCTTTATAGCCCTGTGCAACCTCGTGCGAGGAGAGCGCGGTGCCGCAGCGGGGGCAATAGGGCACGATCTTGTGCCCCTTGTAGAGGAGCCCCTTCTTGTGGATCTCTTTGAGCGCCCACCACACAGATTCGATGTAGTCGTCGTGATAGGTGACATACGGGTGCTCCATATCCACCCAATAGCCGACGGCGTCGGACATCTGCTCCCAAAGGCTCTGGTATTTCCACACCGATTCCTTGCACTTTTTGTTGAAGGGCTCGATGCCGTAGGTCTCGATCTCCTTCTTTCCGTCGAGGCCGAGCGCCTTTTCCACTTCGAGCTCCACGGGAAGGCCGTGCGTGTCCCACCCCGCCTTGCGGAGAACATGCTTGCCCTTCATCGTCTGATAGCGGGGAATGGCGTCCTTGATGGAGCGCGTCAGAACGTGGCCGATGTGCGGCTTGCCGTTGGCCGTGGGCGGCCCGTCGAAAAAGGAGAATTCCTCTTTCCCCTCGTTCTTTTGAATGGACTTTTCAAAGACGTCGTTTTGCTTCCAAAATTCGACGATCTCCCTCTCCCGCTCCACAAAATCGAGCGATGTGTCTACTTTTTTATACATAAAAACACTCCTTGTCGTGAATTATACCTTGCTCCGTAAATCTTACGGCCTTCGCGCTCATCCTGTTGGTACGCGGTGCGGCGTCATGCTGAGCCGCGGAACACAAACGCAGTCTACGAGAGTAAGTCCGAAGCATCTCGCTGCACATTCTACGGCACCGTTCCCAATCGCGTCATCCTGAGCCGCGCGTAGCGCGTGTCGAAGGATCACCGCAGCAATAATAAGGTGATGGTTCGACAAGCTCACCATGACGCATTTAGAATGTTCCGTAATCGCCCCGCGAGATTCTTCGGAATTGCTTCCGTACTCTCTATGAGCCCCGTGGCTACTTCGCGCCTTTGGGCGCTCGTGCCGCCCTTAGATAAAAATAGAACGCGGGCGGGGCAGAATGACGCGGGGCGGGCGGGGCAGCATGAGCGCACGGCGGTACGCCGTGCGTGCCCCCTCCGTGGGAGGGGGTAGGGGGTGGGTCACCGCCGCTCCTTCCGCGTGCCCCCGTTCACAAAAACAGCCTCCGCGTTTCGGAATACGCGAAGGCATTTTTACCACCAAAACAAACTATCATTTGCCGCAGAGATAACGGTCCGCGCTGCCGTGCGGAGTTACTTGGTTTCTCCCCGCAAGCTCAAAGGTGATACCCGTATTCTGCCGTCTCTCCCCTTTCACCTTTCGGGAGCTCTCTGTGCACGGTGAAAAAATACGGACTTGTCCTCTGTGATCGCCGTATGCAATTTCCTTCATTATACCGCCCTTTCCGCAAAAAAGCAAGCATTTGAAGGAGAATTCCTATTTTTTTGTATGAAGGATCCCTTGGAAATTCAGTTTTCGTTTCCCATCGACCGTGTCGAATCTGTTCCAGAGCCACAGAAGATAGCCGAGGACAAGGAAGATCGCAAGGAGCGCAAGCACCCAAAGGCATACGCCGCCGTAGCCGAGTTCCGCCACATTCAAAAAGAAATAGGGATAGGGAAAGTCGGAAATGCATGCCCCGAGGACAAAGATATATCCGACGTAAATGAGCGGCGGGATCACGCCGTACAGGGGCGCAAAGACGGAGAGCGTGCACTTTTCATCGAACAATATGTAGTCGAAAACAAAGAGCAGGGGCGCGAGACAGTGATAGGACATGTTCCCGATGTTCACCCAATAGTCGACTTCAAGGGGAGAATTCAACAGGAAGATGACGACGAGGAAGGTGACGAGGATCATGACGACGTTCATGAACTTGAACGTGCGCCACATTCTTTGATACCCCTCCCGCTCCCCGCGTAAGACGCGCCGCGCCGTCTCGACGAGCCCGA
Organism: uncultured Clostridia bacterium; assembly: GCA_947629605.1. Classification (GTDB taxonomy): domain Bacteria; phylum Bacillota; class Clostridia; order Christensenellales; family Borkfalkiaceae; genus Gallimonas. Next base: position 3,526 of record CANREK010000023.1, read on the forward strand.
CGATCGAACAGACGAATACGCTGTAATTGGAGAGATTGGTGTAGTAGATGAGAATGGTCCAGCTCGGCTCCGTCGGGCCCTGCCCCGCATAGAACACGCGGAAGGAGAGAAGCACGGCCAAAAAGGACACACAGCATAAAACGGTGCGATAGATGAGCTGAACGACAAGATTTTTACGCATGATCCACCTCTGCCGAAAAATCGGTCACAAAGTGGATTATATCACGATTCGTTCTCTTTGTAAACTGTTTTGCGGGGCAAAAAAGAACTTTCTGCACTTTTTCCCCTTTTCACTCCTTCTGCCCGAATTTATACGGCGGAAACATCAAAAAAGGATAGCGAAAAAAAAATTCCCGCAAGGAAGCGGAAAAAAATGCAACATATCATTCAAAAATGCCCTTTCGGGGGCGGATGCATCTGACGACGAAGCCCGCAAGCTCAATGGCCTGCGTCAGAACGGAATCGGGCAAACTCGTCTCCACAAACACGATGTTTTTCTTGTAATTGGCCTTGGCGCCCGACACGCCGTCGAGGAGCATGAGTTTCTTCTCCGCCCGTTCGGCGCACCGCTTGCAGCACAGGTCCTCCACTTCGATGACCTTTTTCATAGCGTGCCCATTGTAGCACAGAACGGCCCCGAAGTAAATCTATTTTGCGTGAAAATTGCGAATTTTCGAAAAAAAAACCGCACAGAGAGGCGATTTTCCCCTATTTGACCGAATAGAGAATGTCCTCGTAGGTGGGAAAGGGCCAGACGTCGGCGGCGCAGAGGGTCTCCATGCGGTCGGAGAGGGCTCGGATCTCTTCCATGGCGGGCAAAATGATGTCCGCCGCCCGTCTCGCGTCGGCGGGGAGCCCCCGCATGCGGCCGAGCTCCTCTTCCAGATGTTGCACCGAACAGAACATGCGGTCATTCAGTTCCGCGAGCTCCTTTGCGAGAAAAATCTCGCACTTATGTGCGATTTCAGGCAAAATTTTCTCCTCCGCGGCGATGGTATCGCACAGCCGTTTGACGTAGGAGCCGACGGCGGGACAGACCTCCTGCCGCATCATTTCGATGAGCGTTTTCGCCTCGATGCGGATGGTCTTGGCGTAGGTTTCAAGCACGATGTTGGCGCGGGCGATGACTTCCTTCTCCGTAAACACCCCCTGCCGCACAAAGACGTCGATGTTTTCCCGCTTGAACCACTCCCCCGCGGCGTCCGCGGTCGTCTTGTGGTTCAAAAGGCCCCGCCGCCCCGCTTCGGTCTCCCAATCGGGCCCGTAGCCGTTGTAGTTGAAAATGATGCGGTAATGCGCCTTGAAGAGCGCCTCGGTGTACCTCTTGCATGCGCCCGCAAAGTCCTTCTCCCCCGCAAGCGCATCGGCGGCGTCGGAAAAGGCGTCGGCGACGATCGTGTTGAGGACAATGTTGGGGTCGGCGACGGAGGCCGAGGCGCCGAGCATGCGGAATTCAAACTTATTGCCCGTAAACGCAAAGGGCGAGGTGCGGTTGCGGTCGGTCGTGTCGATGGGAAAAATGGGGCTCTCGGGCACGCCGATGGAGCCAGGCACCGCCTCTTTGGGCACATAGGTCTTGCCGAGCACGATGCTGTCGACGAGGGCGCCGAGTTGGTCGCCGAGATAGACGGAGACGATCGCGGGCGGGGCCTCGGCCGCGCCGAGACGGTGGTCGTTTCCCGCCGAAGCAACACAGGCGCGAAGGATGCCCTGATAGGTATCGACGGCCGAGAGAATGCACGCCAAAATCAACAAAAACTGCAAGTTATGTTGTGGTTTCTCGCCTGGGTCGAGAAGATTTTTCTCCCCCGCAAAGAGCGACCAATTGTTGTGTTTGCCAGAGCCGTTCACCCCCGCAAACGGCTTTTCGTGGAGAAGGCAGACCAGCCCGTGGCGGCGGGCGACCTTCTGCATGAGCTCCATCATGAGCTGGTTGTTGTCGACGGCGACATTCGTCGCGGTGAACACGGGGGCGAGTTCGTGCTGCGCAGGCGCGACCTCGTTGTGCTCGGACTTCGCGCAGATCCCGAGGCTCCACAGCGTCTCGTCGAGGTCGTGCATGTACTCCGAGACGCGGGTCTTTAACGCGCCGAAGTAGTGGTCGTCCATCTCCTGCCCTCGCGCGGGCGGAGCGCCGACGAGCGTGCGGCCCGTCAAAATGAGGTCTCTGCGCTTCCGATACACGCCCTCATCGATGAGAAAGTACTCCTGTTCGGGCCCGACCGTCGTCACGATTTTTCTGCATTCGACGCCGAAGAGCTTCAAAAGGCGCCTCAGTTGTCGGTCGAGCGCGGCCACGGACTTCAAGAGCGGGGCCTTTTTGTCGAGCGTTTCCCCCGTATAGGACACAAAAACGGTGGGGATATAGAGCGTTTTCTCCTTGACGAAGGCGGGCGAGGTCGGGTCCCACGCCGTGTATCCCCGCGCCGCGCTCGTTTTCCGCATGCCGTCCGAGGGGAAGGAGGAGGCGTCGGGCTCCCCCACGATGAGATCTTTCCCCGAGAGGCGGAGAATGGCCTTGCCGCCCGAGGGCTCCAAAAAACCGTCGTGCTTTTCGGCCGTGAGATCGGTGAGCGGCTGAAACCAATGGGTGTAGTGGGTGGCGCCCTTCAAGACCGCCCAATCCTTCATCGCGTTGGCGACGGCCGAGGCGATAGACGTGTCGATGGGCTCCCCTTCCTCGACGGTGCGTTTGAGGGAGAGATAGACCTCTTTGGGCAGGGAATTTTTCATGACTTCGTCGCCGAATACGTTGGAAGCGTAGAGCTCTGTGATTTTTTTCATGCGCCATTATATGAAAAAATCCGCCACACATGTGACGGATTTGTTTGAATTGAAAATTGTGATGGGGACATTATATGGGAGCACATGCCGCCCGCGTCATTCTGCCCCGCCCGCACGTTCTTTATGGCGTCGAAGGGCGGCACGAGCGCCCTAAGGCGCGAAGTAGCGGCGGTGGCCGTACGAAGTCCGATTACTCGACCCGAAGAATCTCGCGGGGAGGTCACGGACCATTCTAATCACGTTATCCTGAGCGAAGTCGAAGGATCCGCCTTATTTGCTGCGGTGATGGTTCGACTACGCTCACCATGACGCTATTTGGAACGTTTCCGTAGAATGTGCGGCGAGATGCTTCGGACTTACTCTCGTAGACTGCGTTCCCGTGTTTCTGCTCAGCATGACGCCGCTCACAAGAGTAGTGACCCACCCCCTTGATCCCCCCTCCCGCGGAGGGGGCAAAGAAGGGCGCGAATGAACGCGCGGGTTTTTATTTTGTATGCACTCTGAGGCATGTGACGGAATATGCCGTCAGGGAGACGCCGATCTTGTTTTCTTCGACCCCATATGCGGTCGTACGGGGCAGGATGAACGATTCGTCGAGCGTGTTGATGTCCGTCGGTTCGCCGAAGAGCCTCGTGATGTCCACGACGCCCGAGAGCTGTTTCCCCGCAAGGTCAATGTTGAGCTTCACCGTGCCCTCGCCCGTGTTGACGACCTTGATGAGGATGTCCCCCGTCTCCCCGTCCACGCTCGTGACAAAGGCGAGCCTGTCGATGTCGTAGCTCTTGCTGCCCGACGCGAGGGAATATGTCGACGCCACGCCGTCGCGGAAGGCAAGCGTCGATTCGAGCTTCTGCGTGCCCGCGTTCTGCATAAAGAGTTGCTGCACATAGTAGTTGGCGGTTTTGACGAGTTGGGTGTTGGTAAAGAGCATCATGTCGACGCCCCAATGACGGTATGTCGCGTCGAAGGGGGCGAACATGGGCGCATAGGCCGCGAGTTTGACGATGTCGCCGTTGCGCTCGAATCCCGTCATCGCCGCCGCCTCCGAGAGCGCCGAGAACCAATTGTTTATTTGATAGAGCCTGTCAAAGTTCCCCGATTCCTTAAAGTTGTTGTTCGCCGAATATTCGCCGACAAAGACTTCATATCTGTCGTTCCCCTCGCGGGTGTAGTTGTCGTACATCTTGGTGTGGAGAAGGAAATCGACGGGGCTGTTGTAGTAGTGCTGGTCGTGGATGCCGTATTCGGACAGAGAGGTGATCTTGCCCTTGTTGCGGTAGGCGATGGCGGCGTCCTTGGCAACGCCCGACGTGCGAGCCTTCCCCGTCGTAAAGTCGATGGAGCCCTCGCAGTGGATGAGCTGTTGATGGTTGCCGACGATGAGTTGAATGCCGTACTGCTTGCAGGTTGCCATGAAGTCCTCATCTTCGAGGAATTTTTCGTAGTAGCTCTCGAAGTAGTCGGACTGCGGCGTGCCCGCATCCCACTGCTCGTTGCCGATGCCGATGTAGTTCATGGCAAAGGGCTCGCTGTGCCCCATCTGCGCACGGATCTTCCCCCATGTCGTCGTCTCGTCGCCCTTGGCGAACTCGATGAGATCGGCGGCATCGCGGATGTAGTCCTCTACCCCCTTGTCGTGTCTGCCCGCAAGGGGCGCCCCGGGATAGGCCTGTCCCTGACAGCTCAACCCGCAGGAGACGACGGGGAGCGCCGATGCGCCGAGCGATTCGCAGAGGAGAAAATACTCATAGAACCCGATGCCGTAATCCATGAGATAGTACTCGCTGCCGTTGTTCTCCCAGAGGTTGACATTGGGCCGCCGCGTGACGGCTTCGCCATAGGTCGTGATCTCCTCAAAACCGTTTCCATTGCCCCGATTGACCTTGTAGGAGAGGGCGGGAACGACGTCGTCCCCCGCTTTGTCGCCGCTTGCGACGGCGCCGATGGAGTTCTTCCAATCGTAGGTCTGGTTGATGTTTTCGCCCTCGGTGATGCAACCGCCCGGGAAGCGGATGAACTTGGGAGAGAGCTCCTTCACCGCATCATAGATGTAATTTTTGATGCCGACGGTCGAATCGGTCGTCTCAAAGGAGACGCCGTCGATGCCCACCGTCCCCGCGGTGGAGAAGGTAAGTTTGAGTTTGAGATCTTTGTCGGCCGTCCCGCTCGCCGTGACGGTGCGGATGTACTTCGTCCAAGTGTTCGAGGGGTCGAGCTCGATGATCTCACTGCAATAGTCCGTTGCGCCGTCGGTGACAGTCACCGTGACATTCTTGACGGAATCGGTCTTAAAGAAGGCGGAGAAGGTGTATTCCGTCCCCTTCTCCACCGCCATGGGCGCGGGCACGGAGCCGCTGTTGAGAAGGGCGCCGCCCGCCTCGGCCGTGACGAGCGCGTAGCCCGCGGCGGGGCCGGTGTTCTTGCGGTCGTTGAACGCATCCCCGAGGAGCGCACCGCTCTTGGAGATAGTCAGCGTCGCGTTTTCGGTCGTCCAGCCGTATTTGTCGTCATGTTTCGCCCCCGTTGCCGTCTCGAAGCCGCCGTTTACGACCATGTTGTCGTCGAGCGCCTGCGAGGCGTAGTTGATGTCCTCGAGAAAGACGCCGAAGAGCTCGTCCGAGATGTCCGCATTCTTTGCGGGAACGTTGCCGACGGTGATCGTGGCATCCGCAACATCATAGGCGGGCGACGATTTGTCGGGTTTGGCCGTCCCATCATCCTTGTCGGGCTCGGGTGTCGTCCCGTCGCCCGTGTCGGGCGCGGGCACCGTACTGCCGTTGTCGTTGTCGGGATCGGTGCCGCCCTTTTCGCCGCATGCCGCGCCGAAGAGAAGCGCCGTGCTCAAAATTCCCGCAATGAGCACACTCAATAATTTACGCATAAAAAGTCCCCCTTTGCCACGTAGTATAGCACGGGGGAGACGTTTGTGTCAAGTATGCATTTTTTCATTCATTCAAAAAATCTTCCCGCCGAAGGCCGAGGCGGAGCTTTTCGAGCGCCCTTTTTTCGATCCTCGACACATAGGAGCGGGAGATCCTGAGCTTTGCGGCGACTTCCCGCTGGGCGAGGGGCGCATCCCCCGTCAGGGCATAGCGCATGCAGACGATCTCGAACTCGCGGTCGTTCAGAATGGTGCGGATGGCCGAGAGGAACTTCTCTTGCATGATCCTCTGCTCCACACTGCCGAACACTTTGTCCTCTTTTTCGTAGAGGAGATCCATGAGCGTGAGTTCGTTGCCGTCCTTGTCGGTGCCGACGGGGTCGGAGAGGGACATGTTCCCCCTGTGCTTCTTGCCCGCACGGATGAGCATGAGGATCTCGTTCTCGATACATCGCGCCGTGTACGTCGCAAGCCTTGTGCCGTGCCCTTCCTCATAGGTATTGATGGCCTTGATGAGCCCGAGGGAACCGACGGAGAGCATGTCGTCCGTCTCCGCCGCCCCCGTGTATTTTTTGACAATATGGGCGACGAGGCGCATATTGTGCTTTATGAGCATCTCTTTGGCTTGCGGATCCCCCTTGCGGGCGAGCGCAAGATATTTTTCCTCCTCTTCCTTGGAGAGAGGCTTGGGATAGGAACTTCCGTCCGATACGGAGCCCGTAAAAAAGAAGATCCGCCCTAAAATGGCGTAAAACAGTTCGAGCATAATGCACCTCTTTCCATTCTATGAAAAGAGGGATTTGTCCGTTGCCTGTCCCACCCTTTTGCGATTGCCCGCCGCGCTCATGCGAGGGGGCACATGCGCACGGTGTGCCGCCCCGCGCTCATCCTGCCCCGCCCGCACGTTCTTTATGGCGTCGAAGGGCGGCACGAGGAGCGCAGCGGGTGTGTGCGGCGTCATGCTGAGCAGTAGAGTAAGAACGCAGTCTATGGAGAATGTCCGAAGCATCTCGCCGCACATTTCTACGGCACCGTTCCCAATCGCGTCATCCTGAGCCGACGCGCCCTTGCGTCGTGTCGAAGGATCCGCCTTATTTGCTGCGGTGATGGTTCGGCTACGCTCACCATGACGTAATCGGAATGGTCCGTATTCGCCCCGCGAGATTCTAACTTCGCGCCAAGAGCGGCGCTCGTGCCGTGCTTAGATGTGAATAGAACGCGCACGGGGCGGGTCAAGTCATCGGACTTCGTACAACCCGCCGCCGCTACTTCGCGCCTTTGGGCGCTCGTGCCGCCCTTAGATAGAAATAGAACGCGGGCGGGGCAGAATGACGCGGGGCGATGTGGCCGCTTCCGTATCACAATAACCCCCGCCACAATTTTTAATTTTTCATTTTTAATTTTGAATTAAACAGGGGCTCCCAAAAAATATTGCAAAGCAATATTTTTTGGGAAAAGGAGCGGCAAGCGGCAAAAGGAAAGTGCCCGCCGAAGGGCGGGCACTTCAAAACGCCGCTTTGTGTAACAGGGGCTCCCAAAAAAAGACGAAGTATTTTTTGGGGAAAAGGAGCAACCGACGTAAAAAGTCTGCCCTTGCCGAACGGCAAGGGCAGACAAAAGGCGTCGCGTTGCGACGCCGTGGTGGAGATAACGAGATTCGAACTCGTGGCCTCTACGTTGCGAACGTAGCGCTCTACCAACTGAGCCATATCCCCGACTGTGTCTTGATTATATACCATTCCCCATCAAAAAGGCAAGCGTTTTTGACGGACTTTTGCAAAGTTTTTTGTTCTCAGACGGGGAATTCCGTCTCGACATCCCAATCATACCCGTATTCCTTTGCCCTCTCCCATTCCATGAGACGCTCCATCACTTCCACAAGGGCACACTTCCGTCCATGGAGTTCCGCCGAAAGTCCCCTCTCATTCTCCACTGCGTTGAGTTCGATCAGATTTTCCGTGATATAATCCATCACCGCGAGAAGGCGTTGTTCCGCATCGTCGGGACGTCTTTGCAAATTCTCCGACTCTTTCTCCATCGTAATTCCCCTTTCGCTAAGAGTATAACACAATTTGCCCTGAAAGGTCTCTGTTTTTCTGAAAATTTTTTCAAAAAATTTATCCGAAACCAAATTTGAGATTATGCTCGAAAAATGATTGACAAGACGACAAAAAGAAAGTACAATAAAGAAGCAAAGGGGGCATAGCTCAGTTGGTTAGAGCGCACGCTTCACATGCGTGAGGTCACAGGTTCAAGTCCTGTTGTCCCCACCAGCTTGCGCCAATGGCGCGGAGACTTCCTCTTAGAAGTCTCAAACGGGGGTATAGCTCAGTTGGTAGAGCGCTTGAATGGCATTCAAGAGGTCACGTGTTCGACTCACGCTA
>CANREK010000024.1 GCA_947629605.1 uncultured Clostridia bacterium
CAGCATCGGCTACTTCGCGCCTTTGGGCGCTCGTGCCGCCCTTAGATAGAAATAGAACGCGGGCGGGGCAGGATGACGCATTTATACGGTGCCGTAGAACTGTGCGGCGAGATGCTTCGGACACCCTTCCGTAGACTGCGTTTATAGTCCGTGGCTCAGCATGACGCCGCACCCCCGCCGCTCATTCTGAGGGGGCACATTCAGCATGCACAGAAAACCGCCGACGGAGCACTCCGTCGGCGGTTTGTTTGTAATAGAAGAATATTAAGTCCAAATAAAAATTCAGCTTGCGATCATTTCTCTCGGTGCAGCGTCAACGGCTTCGTCTACGATAACATGATCGAAACCTTCAACTTTCTGCGGGAATTGGAACTTGCAAACATACATGCGAATGATATCCTGCCCCACCTTTCTTGCCCTGCGCAGATCCCTTTCCACACAGAGAGATTCGGGAGCGCTCATAACATAGGCGACGACTTCGACCTTATCGCGATAAATGGAATGGTTGCGGACAAGCTCGTCAATGTGAAGAAAAATTTGCTTTCTGACATTCATATCGATGTTGGTTGCATCGAGGATCACATTGCGGCCCTCTTTGAGACATTCCTCAAAGAATTCATAATAGGCCTTGAAAACAAGATCGTTATGATTTTGGTCTTCCTCGTTGTCAAACAATTTTTTTCTGATTTGATCCGAAGAAATGATAACGGCTTGGTGTTTCTCTGCAAGCTCTTTGGCCCTTGTTGTCTTTCCGCTTCCGGGGACACCGACCATTACAAAAACCGTTTGCATGATCCATTTACCTCTTTTGATTTTTTGACATAAACATTATAACTGAAAGTTCAAAAAAGGTCAAATGTATGACAACAACACAGTGTCTCACGGAGCTTTTTGTGAATTGAAACTGAAAAATGAAAATTTGTGGCGAAAGTGTGATTGGAACGACACCCCCTCAGTCTCGCTAACGCTCGACAGCTCCCCCTCCAAGGGGGCGCCAAGTGGCCCTCTTGCCCACCCCTCGAGGGGTGGGTGTCACGCAGTGACGGAAGGGGTGTCATTCCCCATTTCCGCCGCTCATTCTGCGCCTTGGTGCACTATGAGCGGAAACCGCCGACAGAGTATTACGCTCCGTCGGCGGTTTTTCTTATAATGAAATTTATTTGAGCATGGAATTCGATACGGAACACTTGATAATGTCTTATCTTTGTGTTATAATATAATAGTAAAGGTAGCGCAAGGACGTTATGATATGGTTGGTCGAGAAAAACATATTTCAGTTGAGAAGTCAAACGGTCGGTTTTATACGCCCGAATTTATTGTACAAAACATTTTAGATATGTCTGGCTATTATGGCGTAGGCATTATTAAAAAGCACGTTATAGACAACAGTTGCGGCGACGGCGCATTTCTCGTAGAAATTGTCGCGCGCTATTGTCAAAGCGCAAAACAAGCCGGTTTGTCTCAAAATGAGATTGTTCAAGACTTGTGTCAATACATTCATGGCATAGAAATAGACGAAGCAGAATGTAATAAGTGCATACAAAACGTTACTGCGGTTGCGCAGAATTATGGAATAACTTCCGTTGCGTGGGATATTAAATGCGCCGACGCAATGGATGTTCATGAATATGATGGCAAAATGGATTTTGTTTTAGGCAATCCGCCCTATGTTCGCGTACATAACGTAGGCGATTCATTTGATCGTGTAAAACAGTTTTCATTTGCTCAATCGGGAATGACAGACTTCTATATTGTTTTTTATGAAATCGGGCTAAAAATGCTGAATCAAAACGGCGTTTTGGGCTATATTACCCCCAGCTCGTTTTTTAATAGTCTTGCTGGCGAAGCTTTACGAAAACACTTGATTAACAACAATTTAATTGAAAAAATAATTGATTTGAAACATTATCAAGCGTTTGAAGCAACAACATATACGACTATTGTTATCCTGAAAAAGACGAAAGATACTGATGTTATGTCTTTTTATCAATTTGACGAAAAGAATAAGATACCATATTATGTGGATAGTTTGACCCCTGATGATTATTATATTTGCAATAATTTTTATTTTTCCAGCAAAAGCGCCCTTCATTTATTGCAAAAAGTCTTTTATAATTTGGGGCATTGTGATATTGCCGTTAAAAATGGTTATGCGACACTTTGTGACGATGTTTTTATTGGGGACTTCGATTTTGAATCCGCATACATAATTCCTGTTATCAAAGCATCCACAGGGAAATATGCCCATATCTTCTATCCTTATGGAAAGGATTCAAGGCTAATTCCCGAAAGTGAAATTAAAAAAGATGATAATCTATATCATTATCTTCTTTCACACAAAAAGCAATTAACCAAAAGAAGTAGCGAAAACGGCTCAGACAGCTATTGGTATGCTTTTGGAAGGAGCCAAGCTATTAACGATACTTATAAATACAAATTGACTATCAACACTTTATTGCGCACTGTTGATGATTTGAAATTGATTCCTGCACCAGCAGGAGTGGGAGTATATAGCGGTCTGTATCTCGTTGGAGATGCGGTTAAAATTGAGATGGCAAAGAAAGCACTTATGTCAGATGACTTTGTGGCTTATATCTCATTGCTTGGGAAATACAAGAGCGGCGGTTATTACACCTATTCATCAAAAGATGTTAAAGCGTATTTGGATTATAAATTAGCCTACGAAGGAGGGCTTGTAGCATGATGACAAATGAAGATTTTCTTAAAATCATAAAAGATTCGTTCCATACATATTTGCGAGTAGGTACCTCACGAAGCACCGCAAAATTAAAAACATTACATGGACATATTGCAACGGACTTGGCTGAAAAGTTTGGAGATGGCTTTTCTATTCACTCACAAGGTTTAGGGGATGATAAAGAAGGTAGCATTGAGGGAAGATACTACCCAAAAAATGTAGATATAACAATTGAGAAAGCAGGAAAAGTTGTTGCGGGGTATGCTGTAAAATTTGTGATGAGAAATTATTCTCAAAACAGCAACAACTATTTTGAGAATATGTTAGGAGAAACGGCAAATATACGCTCAAATGCTATTCCATATTTCCAAATATTTATCATTTTTGATAAAGTTCCATATTACGAAAAGGGAGGAAGCTTTAAGCGGTATGATACTATCACTCCACACAATATGGATAAATACTTGGCACTGTCAAAAGACGATCCTTCTGTATTCTTCCATACCCCTGATAAAACGCTTGTTGTTTTGATAAAATTAAAGGAGAAAGCTCCACTCTATCATTATAGAGATGATAAAGAATATGCCACTTACTATCAGTCGGTAATAGATGATTCGGATTTGCTGACGTACGCTGCCCAAATAAGCGGCGATCCCTTCGCTGACGGCGTTATTTATAACGATTATGAAGATTTTATAGATCGGACGTATCACATAACATTGGGGCGTCTGAAAAAGTCCTAAATCACTTTTATTCAATAAAGAAAAACAGGCTGTTTCGGGTTAAGTCCCTGACAGCCTGTTTTTCTCAATGTTCCTTAAAGTAAAAAGTAAATCCGAACCATTCACTCGTAACAAGTAAACAATTCGGATTATACTCTTTTGGTGCGCCGTAAGGAACTCGAATCCCTAGCCTTTGGTTCCGTAGACCAACGCTCTATCCAATTGAGCTAACGGCGCATATGCATCTTTCAGACTTGATTATTATATCTCTATCCGTTGGATTTGTCAACAGTTTTTCATGGCCGAATGCAAGAAAATTTTCTCCCGTCTGTGACGGAATCTATCCTGTCTCATCTACGCCGCTTCATTCGGCATTTTTCCGTCTTTTTCGACAAAATCAGACATGATTCTACCCCGTTTCTGCCCTATAATGGGCTCTACGGAGCGGCAAATGGAAGTCTATGCGGAATATGCGTTTGCGGAAAACTTCACCCTTGACCTTCTCCTTCTCTTTCTCGCCGTCAAGTGTGCGCGGGCGAACACGGGCGCCGTGCGGCTCCCCCTTGCGGCGGCGGTCGGAGCCGTCGAGGCCGTTCTCTTTCCCCTCTTCCCGCTTGCCGTCTGGGCGGCCTATCTCGTCAAGATCTTGGGCGGAGCCATTCTCCCCCTCCTCGCCGTCAAGGGCGGCACGAAGCGGACTTACCTCTTTGTGACCCTGTGCTTTTTCGCGCTGACCTTTGCGCTCGGCGGACTGCTCACCGCCGTCTATTCCTTCTTTGATGTGCCCTATGTCGAAGGGCAGGGTTACCTCGTCGAATCGGCTCCCGTCGGGCTCGTGTTGGGGCTCGCGGGGCTGTTCGGCGTCGGCGTGTTCTACCTGTCAAGGAGCTTCTACCGCTACCGAAAACGCAAAAGCAATCTCTTTTCGGTGGAGCTCCGTCATCGGGGGAAGGCGCTCACCCTCAAAGCGCTGGCCGATACGGGGAATTGCCTCTCCTTCCGCGGAGCGCCCGTCAGTGTCCTCTCCCCCGCCGCCGCGCTCCTTCTCTTTCGGGAAGAGCCTGCCCCGTGCGGCCGCATCGTCATCGGCACGGTGAACGGCAGTCGCGAGAGCCCTGTCTTTGCCTGTGAAACGCTGAAAATCGGCACCCATGTCTACAAAAATGCCCTCTTTACGACGGGCGACGTCAAATCAAAGGAATATCAGATCATCTTACATCCATCGTATCCGGAGGAGATTTATGAAGCTCTCAGAGGCTCTCAAACATTGGCTGCTGAAGATAAAAGGTGAGAACATTGTCCACTATCTTTGCGGAAGCGAGGCGCTTCCCCTCCCCCTCTCGCAGGAGGAGGAGAGCGAGATGTTGCAAAAACTCGAGAGCGGCACGGAAGTCGAGGATGTCCGCGCCAAGCTCATCGAGCACAATCTCCGCCTCGTCGTCTACATCTCCCGCAAGTTCGAGAACACGGGCGTGGAACCCGACGACCTCATCTCCATCGGCACGATCGGGCTCATCAAGGCCATCAATTCTTTCCGCACGGACAAGAACATCAAGCTCGCGACGTACGCCTCGCGGTGCATCGAGAACGAGATCTTGATGTATCTGCGCCGCACGGTGAAACTCAAAAGCGAGATCTCCTTTGACGAACCCCTCAACACCGATTTTGAAGGGAATGAACTGCTCCTCTCCGACGTGCTCGGCACGGACAGCGACACCGTCTACGGCGGCGTGGAATCGAGCGTCGAAAAGGAACTTCTGCGCGAGGCCCTCTTGAAGCTCCCCGAACGGGAGCGGAAGATCATGTACATGCGCTTCGGGCTCGGCGGGCGGGAAGAAATGACCCAAAAGGATGTCGCCGATGCCCTCGGCATCTCCCAGAGCTACATCTCCCGCCTCGAAAAGAAGATCATCGAGCGGTTGAAGAAGGAAATTTCCAAACTCGTATAATTTTTTGGGGATCGCAGATACTTTTCCGAGAGTTCTACATAAGAGCGCAGGCTCTTTCGGAGGTATCAAGATGATCAGTAAAGTTGTGATCTGCGGCGTCGACACGACAGGGCTCCCCAAGCTCTCCGCAAAAGAGATGGAAGAGCTCATGCAGAAGCTCAAAGCGGGCGATGAAAATGCACGGGAAAAGTTCATCATCGGCAACATGCGGCTCGTTCTCTCCCTCGTCAAGCGGTTTTGGGCCAAGAACGCCAACGCCGACGACGTTTTTCAGGCGGGCTGTGTGGGGCTCATCAAGGCCATCGATAACTTCAATTTGGACTTCAACGTCAAATTCTCCACCTATGCCGTCCCCATGATCTTGGGGGAGATCAAACGGTATTTGCGGGATGGGAATTCCCTCCGCGTCTCCCGCTCCATCCGCGACACCGCCTACCGCATCCTGAAAGTCAGAGAGAGCATCGAGGAGCGGGATGAAGAGGCCACCATCGAAAAGATCGCCGCAGAGATGCAGGTCAAGGAGCGGGAAGTCGTCTATGCGCTCGACGCGATCTCCGACCCCGTTTCCCTCTATGAACCCATCTACAATAAGTCGGGCGACACGCTCGAACTCTTGGACCAACTCTATGACGAGACGCAGAGCGACGAGATCTGGACAGAGCACGTCGCCCTCCGCGAGGCCATCAACCGCCTGACCGACAGGGAGAGGAAGATCTTGATGCTCCGCTACTATGAGGGCAAGACACAGACGGAGATCTCGGCGGAAGTCGGTATCTCGCAGGCGCAGGTCTCCCGCCTCGAAAAAAACGCCCTCGCGAATGTAAAAAAGGAAATATCGTAAGTTGAAAGGATTGCGCGGCGGCGGGCATTTGCCCGCCGCCGCGCTTATTTTTGACGCCGTCCCCGCCGCTCATCCTGAGCGTAGCGAAGGATCCCTGCAAACGGGCGGAGTAACATTGTACTCCGTAGGTTTAATGGGATGCTTCACGTACGTTCAGCATGAGCGCACGGCGTACCGCCGCGCGCATATTGTCGTGACCCACCCCCCTACCCCCCTCCCACGGAGGGGGCAAGACGTCGCCCCATGTCATTCCACGTTGCTTTTGTACTCCGTCCCCCATTCTTTCATGACATCGAGGATGGGTTTAAGCGACATGCCGAGCGGAGACAGCGAATACACGACGCGGGGCGGCACTTCGGCAAAGACCTGCCGCTCCACAAGTCCGTCCTCTTCGAGCGCACGCAGGTTGTCCGTCAGCACCTTTTTACTGATCGCGGGGAGACTGTGAAAGAGCTCCGTAAAACGCTTTGGGCCGACAAGCAAGTCGCGGATGATTAAGAGTTTCCATTTATTGCCGATGAGCTGTACCGTGGTTGCCACGGGGCAATCGGGTAATTCTTCCTTTGTCAACATGTTTTTCACCTCTCTGAAACTTTTTCTTGATTGTAGCATAAAATACATCTCTTTGTCAATAGTTCAAAATAGAAACTTAGTCACAAATTTATAATCGGATAATCAAAAAGTAACGTTCTTGCATTTCTCTTTTTCCTTTGCTATACTATGGATGTCATCGACAAGATAACAAAATTTTTCGGAGGTAATTCAAATGGCAAACAATTTCAGCAAGATAACGGTCGGCGGGGCGCCGCGCGTAGAACTGCACGACGTGCTCTCCCTCACGGGTGCGGAAGTCAGCATCAACGAGCTTCCCGCGGGCGCAAGCGTGCCCTTTGTGCATGCACACAAACAAAATGAGGAGATCTACGGCATTCTCGACGGCGAAGGTAAGGCCGTCATCGACGGAGAGACCGTCTCCCTTGCCGCGGGCGATTGGCTGCGCGTCTCCCCTGCCGCCAAGCGTCAGTTTTTCGCGGCGGAGCAGAGCGGGATCAAGTACATCTGCATCCAAGTCAAGGCGAATTCGCTCCAAGATTACACCGCAACGGATGCCGTGATCGGATGATCTCCGCACTGAAAACTGCGCTGGCCTCTGCCGATGCCGTCGTCATCGGCGCGGGGGCGGGGCTTTCCACGGCGGCGGGGTTCACCTATGCGGGCGAACGGTTCAAAAAATACTTCTCCGATTTTGGGGAGAAGTACGGCTTTGACGACATGTATGCGGGCGGATTCTACCCCTATGATACGCTTGAAGAGCATTGGGCGTATTGGTCGCGGTATATCCTCATCAATCGCTACATGGACCCGCCCAAGCCCGTCTACCGAGAACTTTTCGACCTCGTGAAGGACAAGGACTATTTCGCCATCACGACCAACGTCGATCACTGCTTTCAGAAAGCGGGATTCGATAAAAAGCGTCTATTTTACACGCAGGGGGACTACGGGCTGTTCCAATGCTCCGTGCCTTGCCACGATAAGACGTATGACAATGAGGAACTTGTCCGCCGCATGGCGGCAGAGCAACGGGAGATGCGCATCCCGGCCGAACTCATCCCCCGCTGTCCCGTCTGCGGCAAGCCGATGACGATGAATCT
This sequence comes from uncultured Clostridia bacterium, assembly GCA_947629605.1. GTDB lineage: Bacteria > Bacillota > Clostridia > Christensenellales > Borkfalkiaceae > Gallimonas. The sequence goes on from CANREK010000024.1 coordinate 7,863, forward strand.
GCGTGCCGACGATACCTTTGTCGAGGATGAGGGCTGGCATGCTGCCTGTGAGCGGTACCGTACGTTTCTCGACACGCACAGACGGAGCAGAATTCTCTATCTCGAACTCGGTGTGGGGTATAATACGCCCGTCATCATCAAGTACCCTTTTTGGCGCTTGACCGCCGAAAACAGGCGGGCGGTTTATGCCTGTATCAACTTTGGCGAAGCCTTCTGCCCCGAAGAGATCGCAAAGCAATCGATCTGCATCAACGACGACATCGGCGCCGTCCTCTCGGCGATCGGGAAGAGGTGAGAAGGCGATGAATGCGCACGGCGTGCCGCCGTGCGCATGTTGTCGTGACCCACCCCCTACCCCCCCCCTCCCACGGAGGGGGCAAGTACGGCGCCCGCTCATTCTGAGCCGTAGGCGAAGAATCCCGGCAAACCGGCGGAGTAACACCCCCTCAGTCACCTATGGTGACAGCTCCCCCTCGAGGGGGAGCCAAGGGGGTGGTGCGGCGTCATGCTGCCCCGCGCGCATTCTTGTTGCACTAAGCGCGGCACGAGCGCCGCCCTTGGCGCGAAGTAGCCATAGAGCTATAACGCAAGCTGTCCGAAGCATCTCGCCGCACATTAGTCCGTTTTCGCCCCGCGAGATTCTTCGGGTCAAATCCCGTACGCTTTACGTCTTACCTGCTCAGAATGACGCGGGGCCGCAATTTTTCATTTTTCATTTTTAATTTTTAATTCAAAACCGCGCGGCGGGGCAGAGCCCCGCCGCGCTATACGCTATAAATGCCCCCCGCCGCGCTCTGAATCTCCGCCGCCGCGCGGTTTGCTTTATTCCTTCCCCTTTCTCTTCCGTTTGAGGAAGCGGATGGGATAGAGGCAGGCAAAGAACACGAGCGAACCGACGATGGCGACGACCATGTCGTACATCGTGTCGCTGACGGCGTTGGGCATCTCCTTCATCAAGGTATTGAGATCGGCCGTACTGCCCGCATTTTTCGCCTCCAAGACGTGATTGACGACATCCCCCGTCAATCGGTACACATCCTGCATGTCGCTGTCGAGAATGGCACCCATGACGTACTCAAAGAGTTCCCAGATCGCCGCAAAGGCGATGACGATGAGCACGACGACGACCGCGTCGAAGAGGTTCGGATCCTTCCCCTTGATGCGCGGATAGAGATAGAACAGCGTGGCCGCCGCCAAGAATCCGAAAAAGCAGTGCACAAAGGTATCCCAATACTTCCACCTTCCGTAAAATCCGAGCGATGTCCCCATATCCACGGAGAAAACGGAGTGCAGCGCCATGAGCGCGATGAGATAGTACGGAAGTCCGAGCTTGAATTTCCGATTGATGAATACGATGGCGAACTGTACGACGGCCATGAATACTTGATCGAAGTAAACCGTCCAATGGGTGTACGGCGTGATCGACGGGATCGAATACAGGATCGTCGTGACGATGTTGCAGATGGCCGAAAGAATGGCGGGAAGATAGGCGAGAAAGAGCTCCCTCATGTCCCATTTTTTGGTGTCCGTTGTTTGATTTTCCGTTGTCTGTTGTTGCATTTTTGTCTGCCTCCTCTACTTGTCTCACATTGCGCCGTGCCCTTTTTGCATGGCGCTTTCCCCTTCAAAAAAATATCCACACCAAGCCCGCATTTGTGGATAACTTTTTTTGATTTTTTTCTCTGAAAACGGCAATAAGTCGTTGAAATGTGGATATCCACGAAGTTATCCACAGCAAATGTGGAAAACTTTTTTGCATTTATAAATCCAAGATGTATTTTTGTAGACGCTTTTTTGTTCTGTCAACAATCGGACATAAACAAAAATTCGTCTCACGGTTCGTAAACATTATAGGGCATGAGGTGCTTGATCATCGCCAAAACTTCCTCTTCTGCTTCGACGCATCCGCCTTTGAGCCACACCATCACGGTCTCCCGCACGAGGCGGGTCAGAATGTTGACGGCGTACTCGATCTCGCGCCCCTCCACGTCGAGATTGCGCTCGGCTCTTCCCGCGAGGAAGAGCTTTTTGATGTGCCTCTCGTAGTAGTTTGCGATGGAGTTGATATCGCCCGACAACATGGCGTTATAGACGATATCGGGGGCGCGGCGGAAGGCCGTAAGGCTGCGGATGATGAATTCTTCCCACGATGTGATGGCGTGGAGGTCGTGGAAAAATTTATTTTCAAAGACGTGCACGACGAGGTCGTATTTGTCCTGATAATATTTATAGAACGTCCCCTTGCAGATGCCGAGTTCGGCGATGATGTCCTTGACATGGATGCTGTCGATGGATTTGGTCTTTAAGAGGTCCATCAAAGTGTTTTCCAGAAAGAACTCGATTTTCATATGTTTCTACCCCTCATTTGCAATAAAAGATGGCGCTGTCGTCAAGCGTTTTTCCGTCCGCAAAGAGTGTTCCGTCCTTGCCGAAGCGGAGATACCTGCACGTCGCATAGGAGATGAACGCATAGCCGTATTCCGTTTCGACGGGATAGAACCGCGAAGCGTTGCCCGAGACGGCGCCGAGAACGACGGCATTGCCCGAGACCGACCAATACGACGCCCCGTTGAAGATGCGCACGCTCCCGTCGCCGTCCGCATACGGCCGCACGACGAACACGTTGCCGGCGTTGAGGTCGGAGGCGAGCAGGAGAGAGCTCCCCTGCGAGACGAGCGGCATGCCCGAAAGGCTGTCGTACAGCACATATTGCCCCGTAGGGAGCGGGATCTGTGTGGGTGCGGTGCAGAATTCTCTGAGAATGCTTTCGAGCGTCTTGCCGCCGAGAATGACCCTGTGCGTCTCGTCCGTCGTTCTGAGCACGGAGAATTTTTCGAGAATGGTCTCATAGCTGTCGGAGAGGGCGTCGACCTTGTTCGGCGCGGGGATGGTGTAGATGCCCCACGCGGTATTCTCCCAATTATTGTTGATCTTATACGCCCAATCGACCCAGTGCCACCCGGCGCGGTTGAGCAGTCCCAAGACGTATTCCCACTGCTCGGCGTCGCCGTAGTTGTTGAATTCCCCCATCTGAATGGGCACGCCGAAGTTCATCTTGGTGACGCCCGCGACCTTCTCGTTCCAGCTTTGGCCGTGCGCGGTGTACTGTCCCCCATCGCTCATGTTCGTGTAGTGGTGGAAGGAGTACATGCAGTTCTCCCAGCCGTATCTCGACGGCATGGGAAGATCTTTGCCGTCCCAGCACGATTCAAAGATGACGATGTGGTCCTCATCCTGTGCGCGGATTGCGTCGTAGATCTTGTCAAAGACGGCGAAATGTCTGTCCGTCGTCGTCATCGTGCCCACGTCGAGCCGTTCGCCCGGTTCATTCAGAATATCATAGCCCGCGACGGCGGGGTTGTCCTTATAGTGCGCGGCGAGCGCCGACCAAAGATCGACGGTGAGGTCGATCATGCGGGAATTGTGGTAGAAGTTGACGTTCTCCTTGCTCTTGACCTCTCCGCTGTGGTCCTGCCCGTTCTGCGAGCCGTACGCCCCGTGCAGGTCCAAGATGGTGTACATGCCCAAGGCGGCGGCCTTTTCAACAAAATCATCGAGCATGGAGAAGTCATAATCGCCCGCGTTGTCGTAGCTTTCGACGGCGTCGATGTCCACCGTCATATAGGTGAAGGGCAGACGGAT
>CANREK010000025.1 GCA_947629605.1 uncultured Clostridia bacterium
CCTCGTTAGAGACCCCGCCGCCCACGATGACGACCTGCGGGCGGAGCAGATTGACGATGTTCGCGATCCCCTCTCCAAGGCTCTTAATGTAGTCGCTGACGATCTTTTTGGCGGTCTTGTCGCCGTGGCGGGCCGCTTCAAACGCCGTCTTGCCCGAAATGTCCTCCACCGTCGGTGCGTATTCCCACATGAGAGAATCTTTGTGGCGAAGCATGGCGGCCTCGGTGTCCCGTTTGAGTGCGGTGGCCGAAGCGTAGCGTTCGAAACATCCGCGTCTGCCGCAGGTGCACTTGATGCCCCCTTGGCGGATGACGGTGTGGCCGAGTTCGCCGCCCGCAGAGCGGTAGCCCTCGACGAGCTTGCCGTCGATGACGATGCCGCCGCCCACGCCCGTGCCGAGCGTGATCATGACGGAATCGGCATACGATTTTCCGCTGCCGAACCGCGCCTCGCCGAGCGCCGCCGCGTTGGCGTCGTTGGTGACAAAGACGGGAATGTTGAGATGCGCGGAGATGAGATCGGCGATCGGCACGTCCTTCCAGCCGAAGTTGGACCAATTGACGACGACGCCCCGCCGCGAATCGATGATCCCGGGCGAACCGATGCCGACGGCATAGACTTCCTCCCGTTTGAGACCGTATTCCTCGGCCATTTCGACGACGAGCCCCGCAAGGGCGGCCGCAGTCGTCTCGGGCGTGTCCTCGGCCCGCGTCGGGCAGCGTTTTTGAAAGAGCATGACCCCCCTTTCATCGAGGATCCCCGCCTTTGCGGACATCCCGCCGAGATCGATGCCGATGTAGTATTTCATTGCCATGGTTGTTCTCCTTTATGGTGTTGTGGGGATGAGGAATGACCCCTCCTCAGTCACCTGCGGTGACAGCTCCCCCCTCGGGGGGAGCCATATGCCCCCTCCTTGGGGAGGGGGGGGTAGGGGGGCGGGGAAATCCCTTCTTCACCCCAACTTTATCCTCTTGCAGAGCGTCTTATAGGAGCGCACGAGGACTGCCGTTCTCAGCCGCCCCGGAAAGAGCATGGCGACCGTCACATAGCTGCGGTAGCGGAGCTTGCGATAGAGCGCCCGATCCTGCGCCTTGATGTGCTTCCAAAGCCCTTTCATGGCCGCCTTCCGCTCCTTGGAATATTCGCCGAGCACGAACAGCATCGTCGTGAGCATGTAGTTCGCCAGCGCATGAAACATGTACTTTTTGAGTCCCTTGGGCTGGGACTTGATGTCTTTGTACGTCCACCTGTCCGTCATCTCCTGCATGACGCGGAGCATCTGCTCGTACCGCTTCACCATGTTGGGAAGGTTGACAGACTGGTCCGCCCGCCCGATGAAGTAACGGTAGAAATCGACATTCAGGTAGTACAGCTTGCGCGTGAAGGGCAGCGGGTCATAGGAGACGATGTCGTCGACATAAAACGTGTGCTCGGGGAGGCGGAGGCCGCTCTCCTTCAAAACAGAGGTCTTGTAGACGAGGGCGTGCATCAGGAGCATGAGCGAAATGCGGAATTTTTTGATGCCGTTCCACGAACAGAAGGTCCCGACGGGGAACTTCTTGTTGTACCGCGAGAAGTGCCGCGTGTTGTCGGCGCTGTGCTCATAGACGTAGTTGACGACATAGAGATCGGGCGAGGTCCCCTCTTTGGCGTGCTCTTTGATGGTGGAGAGAAGTGTTTGATAGGCTTCCTCGTCCACCCAATCGTCCGAATCGACGACCTTATAGTAGAGCCCGCTCGCAAGCGCAAGACCGGCGTTGACCCCCGAACCGTGGCCGCCGTTCTCCTTGTCGACGACACGCACGATCGTGGGATACTTTGCCTCGTACTCCCGCGCGATCGTAAGCGTTTGATCCTTGCTTCCGTCGTTGACGATGACGATCTCGACGTCCTCGCCGCCCGTCAGCAGGGATTCGATGCACTTTTTCATATAGTCCTGCGAATTATAACAGGGCACCGTAAATGTGATGTATTTCATGGATGTATAATGCGGTGATGGTTCGACACGACGCAAGAGCGCGTCGGCTCACCATGACGCAATCGGAATGGTCCGTAGACCCCGACGCTCATTCTGAGGCGAAGCAGAGGCGTGCGGCGTCATGCCCGCCCCGCGTCATTCTGAGCCACGGGGCTCGTAAAGAACACGGCAGTAATTCCGAAGAATCTCGCGGGGCGAATATGGACTACTGTGCGGCGAGATGCTTCGGACATACTTTCGTAGACTGTGTTTTTGCTCCGTGGCTCAGCATGACGCCGCACGCGCGGGGCGACATACGCTTCCGAATCATAACCCCACCGCAATTTTGCATTTTTAATTTTTAATTTTGCTCCGCGCGTGCCTTGACCGCCTCAAAGGCGGCGGCCTTTTCGAGCTTGGTATCGATGGCCTGTGCGGCGGCGTCAAAGAGTTCCTGCGCCTTTTGGTCACGCTCGGTCTTGGCCTCCTCGGTGTCCTTGGGGTCCGCGGCAAGCTGTTCGCTCTTCTTGACGTGGGCGAAGTACTTCATGACCTTGGAATTGACCTGCGATGCGGCGGTGTGCGCTTCCTTCTCGGCGTTGGAGAAATCGGCGGCGTACTGTGCCTTGTCGTAAGCGGCCTTGGCGGCCTCAATCTTCTCGGCGGGAGCGTTTGCCGCGACGAGCCTTTCGTATCTTGCCTTTTTCTTGGCCGCGACCTTGTTGTTGTCGGGGAAGATGACGAGGAAGATAAAGAAGAAGATGACCATGGAGACGCCGCCCGTGATGACCGTCTTGATGAGACCCGTGACGGCATCCGGCCAACCCCAATGCACAAAGAATACGTTGCAGATGCCCCAAATCGCATTGACGAAGATGGAGACGAGCACCCAGCCGATGAAATACCACATCGCCTGATACCAAGGATTGCCGTGGGAGCGATAGGTGATATTCCTTTGAAGCGGGAAGTTGATGCACTGTGCCGTGAACACGGCGAGTTCGAAGGCGATGAAGTAGCCGAGGCCCTGCACGTCGCCGAAGATCATGTAAGGTTGGTTCCCCGCAATGGAGACGGGCACGTTCGGCCAGCCCCAAGGGCCGTTATTGAGCCCCGCAAAGGCATAGGGCAAAAAGGTCATGACGATGTATTGCCAGATCGTGACGCCCTCGGAGAATACGATGAAGAAAAACACCATGTAGAGAATATGAGAAAACTTGGGGTGTTTTTCCGCAAAATTGTACCAAACGCCAAGCCACCAGCGCCAGATCTTTTGGAAGAATGCCAAAAACGGGTTTTGGGAGAGAGGCTTCAACTGTTGTTCGAGGTCTTGTACCGTGTAATCACTCATGCTGCTTTTCCTGCCTTTTTATTTTTCTTTTCGAGCTTTGCCTGTTTTTTTGCGGCCTTGATCTCCGCCTTCTCTTCCTTGCTCTTATGCAGGAAGCGGTGTGCGCCCTTGAAGAAGTGGCCGTTGAACATCGTGATGAGCGCTTCCATCTTGCGGCGGTTGAGTCCCATGAACTTTGCGATGCCGCGCATGGGCTGGTGAAGGGTGCCCATGACCATCGTGTTGGCGAGCGCCTTGTTGCCGAACTTCCTGCTCGCCGCGATGACGAAGCGGATGACCCATGAGAAGAACCTGCCCGTCCAGCCGCGTGCATACTTCAAGTCGCCGACCGTGGAATTCTCGTGCACGGGGAGACGTCTCTTTTTCTTGCCCGTCTCCTGTTCGATGGTCCTGCCGAGGAGAGCAAAGTACTCTTCGTCGGGCACTTCCTTGACGTTCGCCGACGCATAGGAAGGGAATTTTGTAAGTTCGGGTTCGGGATCGATGCCGTCCACAGAGAGCTCTGCCGTGAGGCGGATGTCCTCGGAGGAGGCGCCGATGAGGATGTCGTAGTCCCCCGCTTCCGTCTGCCACGCATTGGTGTTGACGTCGAAGTAGGCAAACGTCCTATCGGTGAAGGGAATGGTGACTTCCTTGCTCTCGCCGGGTTGAAGGGAGATGCGCTTGAAGCCGCGGAGCTCCCGCTTCGGGCGGATGATCTTGCTGTCCGGAAGGGCGACATAGAGCTGTGCGATCTCATCGCCCGCGACGGCGCCCGTGTTGGTGACGGTGAAGGTCACGCCCCGGGCGTCGACCTTGATGCCCGTATAGTTGAATTTGGTGTAACTGAGGCCGTAGCCGAAGGGATAGTTCGGCTTGACGCCCGCGGAGGTGAAGTAGCGATATCCCACAAACAGCCCCTCGCGGTACTGCGTGCTGTCCTTTTCGCCCGGGAAGAGTTCGGGGGTGGAAGTCGGGCAGTCGTCATAGCTCTTGACCCAACTCTCGGCAAGTTTGCCCGAGGGGTTGACTTTGCCCGTCAGCACGTCGAACACGGCTTCCGCGCCCGCCTGTCCGCCGAGGCCCGCATAGAGCAGTGCGGCGGCGCCCTTCGCCCAATCGGTCTCGACGACGGAGCCGCAGGAGAGTACGACGACGACCTTTTTGCCCGTCTTGACGAGCTCACTCAAAAGGAGCTTTTGATTTTCGGGCATGTTGATGTGTTCCCTGTCGAGCCCTTCGGCCTCGGAGAACTCGTCGAGCCCCGCAAAGTAGAGCACGACGTCGGCAAGGGCCGCGGCCTTGACGGCCTTTTTCCTGAGCCCCTTTTTCTTTTTGCCGAAGCGGTTGAATCCCCTCTCTTCGGCGACGACTTGAAGCCCTGTTTCCTTGATGGCCTCCTGCGCCGTGGAGAGTTTGGTGGGATTGACGATAGAAGAGCCCGCGCCCTGATAGCGGGGATCGAAGGCAAAATCGCCGATGAGGGCGACCTTGGTCCCCTCTTTGAGGGGCAGAACGCCGTCGTTTTCGAGGAGCACCATGGCCTTCCCCGCGCACTCCCGCGCCAAGGCATGATGGACATCGACGTCGAAGGGGGTAATTTCCTTCGGGTCGGAGAACTCGGTGAGTTCGAGAATGCGCTCCACGCTCTCGTCGAGGAGGGATTCGGGGATCTCGCCGGCTTCCACGGCCTTGACGAGGTCGTCCGCGCCGTACTTGCAGGCGGGCATTTCGAGGTCATTGCCCGCTTTGAGCCCCTCGATACGGCTGTTGGAGCCCGCCCAGTCGGTGACGACGGCGCCCTCGTACCCCCAATCACCGCGGAGGATATCGCGCATGAGGTGTTGATTCTCGTTGGTGAAGGTGCCGTTGAGGCGGTTATAGGAGGTCATGACGGTGTTGGTCTTGCCCTCTTTGACGGCGATCTCGAAGCCCGTGAGGTAGATCTCGCGGAGGGTCCTCTCGTCGATGACGGAATCCGTCGTCATGCGGCGGAATTCCCTGTTGTTGGCGGCAAAGTGCTTGATACAGGCGTTGACATGGGTGGATTGGATGCCGCGCACATAGGATGCCGCCATCTTGCCCGCAAGATAGGGATCCTCCGAAAAGTACTCAAAGTTGCGCCCGCACAGGGGATTGCGCTTGATGTTGAGCCCGGGGCCGAGCACCATATCCACATCCATGGATGCCGCCTCTTTGCCGAGCGCCTCGCCGACGCGTTCGCCGAGTTCTTCGTCCCAGCTGCACGCCATGACGGAAGCCGTCGGGAAGCAGGTGGCGGGAATGCTCTTGTGGAGCCCTAAGTGGTCGGCCGCTTCGGCTTGCTTTCTGAGGCCGTGAGGGCCGTCGGAAAGGTACATCCCGCGGATCCCGTACTGCGGATAATCGACCGTCTTGAAAAAGGCTTTCCCCGTTAAAAAGTCGGCCTTTTCCCGAAGGGTCATCTGTCTGACGATTTCCTTTTTCTCCATGTAATTCTCCTTGAAGATATATTTTTAGTTATTCTAACAAAAAATGTTACTTTTTTGCTTTATTGTGGCATAAACTGTCACTCTGACGACACAAATAACAGGGTGGATCCGACAAAGACCGCTCCCCCGCAACCTTCCGAAAAAGGCCGAAAAAAACAGAACACTTGCAAGCAAATGCCGCAAGCGTTCGTCATAAGGGGGATGAAGAAGAGGGAAATGGTCCGTATTTCCGACTTCTGCTTGCATTATATACGAAAATTCGACTCGCGGCGCATTTCTGGCGTAATTTGCACTTTTGCTTGCACAAAATGCAAAAAATTTTCGTTTTTTTCTTTTTGTTCAAAAATTTCGTTATTTTTCACAAATTTTCAGTTGAATTTGTGAACCGTTTACAGCGGGAGCATGATATCGAGGAGGAAAGTATGATCGTTTACTTCAAAATTCATGATGCCGCCGTACTTTTCGACGATGTAGGCAATGCTCTTGACGCCGTAACCGTGCGAGAGCTTGTCCTGCTTTGTCGTCTGCGGGAGACCGCCCACGATCTCGACGGCCGCGGGGGTATAGTTCTCCACTTGGATCTTGACCATCTCCCCCACTTTCCGCACGATGAGCGTCACCGTCCGCTTCTCCCTGTCCTCGATGCCCGCAAGGCATTCGATGGCGTTGTCGAGGGCGTTGCCGAAGAGGGAATAGATGTCGACGTCGTCGAGCCTCTTCAACAAACTGCCGTCGACGATCGTCACGAGTTCGATGCCCGCCGCGTCGCACTCCATGTGCTTCTGCACGAGCACGACGTCGAGCGTCTCACTGCCCGTTTTCTGCATCATGCTGACGACGTTGAGGGAATCGATGGCCTCGCTCACCCACTTCTGCTCTGCCCCGCCGCGGCCGAGGTCTTTGAGGAGCCCGAGCTGGTGCTTCAAATCGTGGTACTTGATGTTCATCGTGTCGAGATTGCGGCGGAACATCTCATACTGCTTTCTGTCGCTCTGCCAAAGGAGCTGAATGATGCGGATGTCCTCTTCGAGTTTCTTGTTGTAGACGTTGGTATAGAGGCTGTCGAGGAGCACAAACCCGCACACGAGGCCGAAAAAGATGTGGAAGAGGTGCAGATAGCTGTATTCCATGCTCTCCTTGGTGAGCTCGCGGTCGGTGAAGAGGTTCAACACGATGAGCGCGATGACGATGAGCGCCGTGATGAGGAGCAGTTTTATGTTGTTGGCGCGGAAGTTTTTCTCCTTTTTGAGGCGCCGCGTAAAGAAGAAATAGCAGAAGGAGAACACGGCAAGCATGCTCAAAACGTAGGTAAAGCCATAGAGCCACGACCCCTCGGCGACGCCGCCGCGGGCGAGCACGTATTCCCACAGTTTCGAAAAGCGGAAGAGGATGTGCTGGATGACGTAGGCGCTCATCGTGAGGAAGAGCGCGTTCCAGAGGTCCCCCTTGCAGGAGAGCCAGACGGCCCCGAGCGTCAAAACGGCGAGGGCGATGTACCAGAGGCTGGCCGTGAAGGGCTCGTCGTTGCGCCCCACGCAGTAAGGGAAGGTCGCACAGGCAAGCAAAATGAGGGCGAGCACGCTCCCCGTGATGCGGAGCGCCGCCCATTTCCTCGGCCTGAGCAGCGGTATGATCGGCAGAAAGGAGAGCAGAAGTTCATAGACGAACCCGTCTGCCGTGAAAAAGTCTACGATTTTTTCCCACATTCCCCTACCTCGTGTACTTCATGTACTGTTCCACGAATTCTTTTTTCTTGTGACGGCTGATGAGCAGTTCGTCCTGCCCGATGCGCACGATGTTCCCCGCCACGGAATCCACATAGCGGAGATTGACGAGGTAACAGCTGTTACAGCGGCAGAAATTCATGCCGTCGAGCTGTTCCACGAGGGCCTTTAAGGATGCACGGGTGCGCAGTTCCCCATCCGTCGTGTGAAAGACGAGATTGTGCCCCTCCACCTCGATATAACGGATGGAGGAAGAGGACACGACCTTGACCTCGCCGCGGGCGTTGATGACGATGCTCTTCTCCTCCGTCTTGCGCTTGTTGACCCTGTCGACGGCCTTTTTGAGCACCTGCGAGAAGTTGAAAAAGCGCACGGGCTTGATGAGGTAGGCGAGCGCTTCCACCTCGTACCCCTGCACGGCATACTGCGGCATGTTCGTGATGAAGATGATACAGCATTCGCTCCCCATGCGGCGGAGACGGCGGGCGAGCTCCATGCCGTCGAGATGGGGCATTTCGATGTCGAGAAATACGATGTCGTATCTGCCGTCGTACGTCTCGATGAATTCCATGCTGTCGGAAAACGAGTCGTAGGTGAACTCGTAATTTCCGCTGTCCTGCGCCGTTTGAAGATATTTTTGCATGACGGCGAGATCCCTTTGGTTGTCGTCGACGAGCGCGATCCTGATCATGCTCCCCTCCCGCGGTTTTTTCTCTATTATACGCCTTTTGTGAAAAAAGTCAAGAGAATGTGTGTAGGGAAAAGAACGGACCACGGCGCAAGGCGCACGGCGGTACGCCATGCGCCTTGCGCCACGAGCACAGTCCGCTCATTCTGAGGCCCCGCAGGGGCCGAAGAATCCCGGCAAACGGGCGGAGAAACACCCCCTCAGTCACCTATGGTGACAGCTCCCCCTCGAGGGGGAGCCAAGGAACACTCTCGCCCACCCCTCGAGGGGTGGGTGCCCCGTAGGGGCGGGAGGGGTGTCATTCTAATCTCCCACCATAATTTTTCATTTTTCATTTTTAATTCCAAAAAAACCGCCCCATGGGGCGGCGAAAAGCGGCGAAAATCATTCTTTGGGGGGTGTCGTGTCCTCCGACTGCGAATCGTCGGCGACCATTTCCAGCTTGGAATCCTCCTCCTGCGGCATCAAAAAGTCGACGCCCTCGGTGTGGAAGCCCTTCCCGCGCACTTCGGACACGTTGCTGACCGTCATAAAGGCGTTGGGGTCGATCTTCTGTACCTCCGATTTGAGCGTGACGAGCTGACGGGAAGAGATGACCGTGAGCAGCATGTGGCAGGGCTCTTTGAGGTACCCCGTCTGCCCGTAGAGCACGGTGACGCCGCGACTGACCTTGGTGATGATCATGTCACGGATCTCCTTATAATTCATGGAGACGATCTTGACCTGAATGCGGTTCATGCCGACGAGGGAGAGTTTTTCGGCCATCATCGAGGAGATGATCGTGATGAACACGCCATAGATGACGGCGGTGAGATCGGCGGCGATGAGGTTGATGAACACGATGGAAAGGTCGACGACCCACATCGTGACGGCGACGGGAACGTTGAAGAGTTTTTTGAAGATGAGCGGCGGGATATCCGTGCCGCCCGTGCTCGCCCCCACGCGGAGCACGAGCCCGATCCCGAGGCCGAAGAGCACCGCGCCGCAGAGCATGGCAAGCATCGGACTGCCGAACTCTCCGCCGCAGCCGATGTTGTAGCCGGTTGCTTCCTTATACGCCTCTTGGAGGGGGCGGTAGATGGTGAGGAATGTGGGATAGAGGAAGGTCCCCGCGCCCGTGGCGACGGCGAATTTTTTCCCCAAAATGGCGACGCCCGCCACAAAGAGGAGAATGTTCGCCGTGTAGACGGTGATATCGACCGCCCATGCCGTCGCCGTTTCGCTGAGCGCGGAATACTTTTCGAGAAGGTTCTGCACAAAGATGCCGAGGCCCGTCGTTCCGCCCATGACGAATCCGTTGGGAACGATAAAGAACGCCGACGCGCCCGCGGCGATGGCGTTTCCCCCGACGATGAAGAGCAAATTCAACAAAAATTTGTAGACCTGCCGCTTGGTGGGTTTGGTGAAATGTTTGCTTTTGTGCCCCTCGGTTTGGGTCGGTTCGGTCGTTTGGGTCGTTTGGGTCTGTTCCTCTGCCATACATGCCTCTCTTGTTCGTGGGTATTATATCACCCGCCGCCCTCTTTGGCAAGCGAAAATAAAAAAATTTACGGGGAAAACCCTCTTTCCCTGTAAAAAGATCGGCGCCGCAGGGCGCGGCGCCGAAGTCATCTTTTGTGGGAGATATTTTAGAAATTGTTACAGCAACAGCCGTTGTTTTGGGCGTAGGGTCCCAGCGCGTACTGCTGTGCGTAGTAGTTGTCGAATCCGCCGTTGCCGTTGCACCCGCAGCCGCTGTTGCCGTTATTGTTGCAGCCGCAGCCGCCGTTCGACGCGTTGACGGCGTTGACGCCGCTCACAAAGCCGTTGGAAAAGGTGTTCCAGCCGTTGTTGTTGCACCCGCAGCCGTTGTTGCCGTTGTTGCAGCAGGGACTTCCGAAAAGATTATTGAGAACGCTCGCGAGCGTGTTACAGGAATTACACATGTCTGTATCCTCTTGTGTGGGATCGGGAACGAGGTCCCGTCACTGCCATTTTATGTGAAAAAAGGCGGGTGTGTCCCTCAAAATGTTGACAGATTTTTCAAGAAGGGGTATACTGTCTGTATCACGACAAGGAGGGAGCGACATGAAGAGAAGATACAGAGCGGCCGCCATCGCGCTTACGGTCATTGCCTGTCTCTGTTTTGCGATCACTTTGGTCGCCGCATTCTTTGCGATCGCAGACGGGCTCTGCGAAAAAAATGCAAGATATGTGCCGAATTACGAAAAAATCGACCTCGCTCCCCTCCTCGAAAAAGAGGAATGGTCGGAGGAAGATTACGAGACGATCTACCGCCAAACGGGGCTCACCAAGGTGGGCGCCGACAGCGTGGAGAGAACGCGTCTTTTGAGTTTTCAGACGGCATTTTTCAACGCGGGAGAGGTCTATCACGAGTTTACGACCCCCATCACGCCGCACGATAAGCTCATGGATCCCGACACGGAGACGGATATCTTGGCCCCCATCGTTCCCCTTGAAAACGGGGATATCCTCGTCACCTCCACCACCCACCTCTTCGGCTGGCGGCACGGACATGCGGCGCTCGTCGTGGATGCCGCGACGGAGACGTTGCTCGAATCGGTCGCCATCGGCATCGACAGCCGTGTGACGACGGGCGGAGCGAGATGGTTCCGCCGCTCCTCCAACTTTATGGTACTGCGGTTGAAGGATGCCGACGCCGCAAAACGCGCCGAGATCGCCAAGAATGCGAGGAATGAGCTCGTCGGGATCCCCTATAACGTTTTTCTCGGCTTTTTTATGCCCAAGGACCAATGCAAGAACGGCAAAACGCCAAGCGGCACCCACTGTTCCCACCTTGTGTGGCAAGCGTTCCGCAACGCGGGCTACGACCTCGACTCCACGGGCGGCCCCCTCGTCACGGCCAAGGACATCTCGCACTCCCCCTATCTCGAAGTCGTGCAGGTCTACGGCTTCGACCTCGACACCCTGTGGGGGTGAACCTCAACGTTTGAAATTAAAAATTATAAATTATAAATTAAAAATTGCGGCGGGGGAATTAGAATACGGAAGCATGTGTCGCCCCGCGTCATTCTGAGCCACAGAGCTCATAGAGAGTATGGGGGCTATTCCGAAGAATCTCGCGGGGCGAATACGGACCATTCCAATCGCGTCATGGTGCCCCGCCCGCACGTTCTTTGTGGCGTCGAAGGGCGGCACGAGGAGCGTAGCGACGAAGTAGCTCCGTCGAACCATCACCTTATTTCTTTGCTGCGGTGATCCTTCGACACGACGCAAGGGCGCGTCGGCTACTTCGCGCCAA
>CANREK010000026.1 GCA_947629605.1 uncultured Clostridia bacterium
AGGCGAGAGGGTCTTACACCTTTTCCTCTTTCACCTTTTTGTAGCCCTTTTTGGGGCCGAGGCGGAAGAAGTCGATCCTGTTTCCGAATTTCAACAGCAGGCCCGCGGCGACGATCGCAACGACGGCGACGACGATGACGACGATCGTCCACGGCTCGAGGGATTCTGCCTTGACGCGTGACCACAGCTCGTTGATGCGCACGCTGGCCTCTTCGTCGTAATAGTCCATGACGGCGCTTCTTGCAATGACCTCGGGGGTGGGGAATTGGGCAAAGAGCTGCCTCTTTTCGGCCTGTTCGGGCTCTGCGGGAATGCCCGCGTAGTCCTCGGGTGCATGATCTTCCCCGTAGAAGAAGTAAGTGAGGTCATAATCGACGGGCTCGTCGTATTCCTCGCCCTCTTCGAATTCATCCTCGGGATAGTACCCGTAGAGGTAATCGGCGTAATCGAGCATTTCCTGCTCCTCGCCCGCGATGACGGAAGTGTAACCGATGTAGTAGCTGTTCCGCATGGCGTTCTGCGGCATCGACATGAAGTTGACAAAGGCCTGTGCCGCTTCCTTATTGGCGCCTTTTGGCATGACCCAGCCGTCAAAGAAGAGGTTGGAGCCCGCATCGGGCACAAAATAGTTGAGATAGGCCGTCGCTTCCTCTTCGCCATCCTCGCTCTTGCCGCTCTCGGCGAGGTCGAGGGCATAGACGGCGTCGCCGCTCCATGCATAGTTGAGCCAAATTTTGCCCTGTACCATGTCCGATTTGCCCGTGTCCGTCTCAAAGCTGTAAATATTGTTCTTGATATCCATGAGCGTCGGCTCAACGGTGCCGATCGTCTCGTCGTCGGTCGCGTTGAAGATGGCCGTGAGCCTCGGAATGTAGTCCTCAGCCGTCTTGTCGAGGCCTCTCAGCTCCTCTTGGAAGGCGACGCCGAGGGCGGCAAAATAGGTGTCGCGCACGTTGTCCTTTGCCGTGATCTTGCTCTTGAACTTTTTGTCGGTGAACACATCCCAGCCGAGCGTTTGCAGATCTTCCTCGGGAATGCCCGCCGCTTCGAGGGCTGCGGGATTGTACACGAATCCCGTCGTGCCCCACATGTAGCCCGCGGCGAAGTCCTTCCAATAGATCTCCTCGCCGTCGGGATCCTTTCGGATTTCCAACCCCGCGTTGGTCTCGAATTTTTGGGCGATGAAGGGGGAGACGTGGCGCACATAGTAGTTTTCTTCGATACTTTCGTCGAAAAAGCTCTCGTCGTAGCGCTCCAACCGACCCTCGGCCGCAAGTTTCATGATCATGTAGTCGGAGGGGCAGAGAAGGTCGTATTCGTTGCCGAGCACGATCTCGTTGTACATGTCCTCGTTGGTGCCGAAGGTGGAATATTCCACGCGGATCTTTTGCCCGTGCGTGCGTTCGTACCATTCGCAGAAGTCGTCGAGAATGCGCGGCCCCTCCTCGGAGAGGGCATGTCCCGTGGTCTCCTCGTACCATGCCTTGTAATCTTCGTTGACGATTTCCGATTCGATGTGGATATGTTTGCCGTTCTCATCCTTGACGGGTTTGCCTTCCTCGTCGAGTTCATGGAGTTCGTCAAAGATAAAGGTCCCGTCGCCGCCCTCGTCGATGTATTCTTCCCAATTATAGACGCGGAGGGTGATGACTTCCTCGCCGCCGCAGCCCGAGAGCATCGCAAGGGAAGGCAGAAGCATGGCGCCCGCAAGGGCAATGGAGAAAATACGTCTCTGTTTCATCTGTCTGCCTCCTTGTTCCTGCGCCCCGCAAGGTTGGAGATGACGACGAACAGCACGATGACGACAAAGATGATGGTCGTCAGCGCCCAGAAGGAGGAGAGCGTCACAGCCGTGTGCGCGTTGCCCTTCATCGTCGCATTAAAGACATAGGTGGAGATGGTTTCAAAGCCCGTGGGGCGGGTGTAGACGGTGACGATGTAGTCGTCGAGCGAGAGGGTGATCGCGAGCATGAATCCCGAGATGACGCCGGGGATGATCTGCGGGAGCACGACCTGCATGAGCGCCTTAAAGGGACTTGCACCGAGGTCGAGCGCCGCTTCATAGAGGGAATTGTCCATCTGTTTGAGCTTGGGCATGACGGAGAGCACGACAAAGGGCGTGCATATGACCATATGTCCGATGAGCAGGGTGAAGTAGGACTTCCCGAGCCCGACGGCCACAAAGGTGATGGCGAGCGAGAGCGCCGTGACGATCTCCGCATTGATGACGGGGATCTGCGACACGGCATGCATGGCCGTTTTCATCCGCTTTTTGCAGTAGAACATGCCGAGGGCGCCCATCGTGCCGAGCACCGTCGACAGCGTCGCCGCGAGGAAGGCGAGGAGGAAGGTGTTCCCGATCATGCCGAGCACCTTGGGATTGGTGAAGAGGTCGCTGTAATGCTTGAAGGAAAACCCTTGGAAGCGGCCGATCATGTCCGTCTTGTCAAAGCTGTAAATCGCAAGGAGCAGGATGGGGAGATAGAGGAGAAGCAAAACGATGCCGACAACGGCCGCTTTGAGGCAGCTTTTGAGAATGGGATGTCTCATAGATTTGTCCCCCTTACGTTTTCTTCGGATTTGAACCCGCCCGAGAGGAGAGTGGAGACAAACACGACGATGAGGAGCACGAGCGCCACCATCGAGCCCATGTGCCAATCGCTGCCGAAATATTCATAGATGAACTTGCCGACGATCGTCACCTTTGCATTGCCGAGCATGTCCGAGACGACATAGTTCGTCATGGAGGGGAGAAATACCATCGTGACGCCGCTCATGATCCCGGGCATGGAGAGGGGAAGCGTGATGCGGAAAAATGCCGTAAACGCATTGCCGCCGAGGTCCGCGCTCGCCTCGTAGAGGGAGTTGTCGATTTTCAGCATCGTCGTGTAGAGGGGCAGGATCATAAAGGGCAAAAAGTCGTACACCATGCCGACGACGGTCTTGAAGATGTTGGCATTTTCCAGCCACGAGAGCGCCTCCGCCTGCGAGAGCAGGTTGAAGAGCTCGCGCAGGGCATTCACCCTGAGCACAAAGTTGATCCACATCGGGAGCACGAAGAGCATGAGAATGACGAACTTCTTTTTGAGCTTGCTCCGCGCGAGGATGAGCGCGACGGGATAGGCGATGACAAGGCATATGACCGTCGTGATGAGGGAGATGACGATGGAATAGACGATCGTCGACAGCTTCGTGGGGTCCGAAAAGAACCGCAGGAAGTTGGAGAAGGAGAGGTGCATGTCCCTGTCCGTAAAGGCGTAGAAGAGGATCACGCACATCGGAACGATGACGAAAAAGACGAGGAACACCGCATAGGGGATGCCGAGCGTCTTTCTCGAAAAGCGGGGGATCTTCATGCATCATCCTCCTTTGCCTTGGGTTTTAAGGAGAGTTTGATCTTGTCCTTGGGAATGATGACGGAGACGTAGTCGTTCTCATTCCAGAGATCCTCGGTCGCAAATACGAAGTCCTCATCCTCGTCGCTGTCGCCCGTACGCACGATGACGCGGTAGTGGTCGCCCTTGTAGATGATGGAGATGATGTGGCCCGTCGTGCCGCCCGCATCCTCGTCGTCGCTGATCGTGATGTCGTAGAGCCCGACTTCGACGCGCACTTCGGTATCCGTAAGGTCGATCTTTTCGCCCTCTTTGGTGATGAGATATTCCTCCTCATCGATATGGCTGCCGGGGTAGAGCTGGGTGACGTCGCACTCGAATTCCCCGTTTGCAAATTCCACGGTGTTGTGCTTGGTGATGACGCCGTCAAAGACGTTGGTCGTGTATTTCGGCTTCATGAGGTGAATGCCGTCGGGCGCGACGTTGAGACCGATGATCTCGCCGACGTTCCGCGATTCCGTGCTCTGCACGACAACCTCGTATTTGCCGACCTGCACCGTAATTTCGTAGTGGATGCCCTTAAAGACGACGGAGATGACCTCACCCTTTAAGGTCCCTTCCTCGGGGGAGACCATCTTGACGTCCTCGGGGCGGACAACGATATCAACGAGTTCATTGACGTCGAAGTCATCCACGCATGCAAAGGTTTTTCCGCAGAACTTGACCTTTTTCTTGCCGACGACGGTGCCGCTGAAAATGTTGCTCTCGCCGATGAAGTCGGCCACAAAGGTGTTTGCGGGCTCGTTGTAGATCTTGGTGGGGGTGCCGATCTGCTGGACCACGCCGTCGGACATGACGACGATCGTATCGGACATCGTGAGCGCCTCCTCCTGATCGTGGGTGACGTAGATAAAGGTGATGCCGAGGCGGTCGTGCATCTTTTTGAGCTCGATCTGCATCTCCTTCCGCATTTTGAGGTCGAGCGCGCCGAGGGGCTCGTCCAAAAGAAGGATCTCGGGCTCGTTGACAATGGCCCTTGCGATGGCGACGCGCTGCTGCTGGCCGCCCGAGAGGGTGGAGATGGAGCGCTTTTCAAAGCCTTCGAGATCGACGATTTCGAGCGCCTTTTTCACCTTTTCGGCGATCTCCTTTTTGGTGAGCTTCTCCTTTTTGGTGTACTCTTCGCCCTTGTCGTTGCGGTACGTGTTCTTGACCCGCTTGCACTTCAACCCGAACGCGATGTTCTCATACACGTTGAGGTGGGGGAAGAGGGCGTACCGCTGAAAGACGGTGTTGACGGGCCTCTTGTTGGGCGGTAGAGCGGAGATATCCTCGCCGTTCAAGAGGATCTGCCCGCTCGAGGGAAGCTCGAATCCCGCGATCATACGGAGCGTCGTCGTCTTGCCGCAGCCAGAGGGGCCCAAAAAGGTGATGAATTCACCCTTGTTGACATAGAAACTGACGTTGTCAATGATGAGATTCTCGCCGAAGTACTTTGAAACTCCTTTCAATTCGATGATGTGTTCCGCCATGTGTTCTCCTTTGCAGATCAAAAATTGGGAGGGGTGGAGATCCAGAGGAATCTCGCCTTGGCCTTTCCCTTATTTATAATATAGTGTTCCTTGCCCGCCGTAAAATAAAAGCTCTCGCCCTTTTTGGCGGTGTGCTGCTTGCCGGCGATGACGACGGCGACCTTTCCCGAGAGGACATAGCCGAATTCCTCGCCCTCGTGGGGGACATCGGGCTGCGTCTGCGCTCCCGCTTCGAGCTCGACGAGCACGGGCTCCATCATGTTCTTTTGGGCATTGGGAATGACCCAACTGAACAGCATGCCGTCGGACTGCTTGTCGATGTACTCCGCCTCCGAAAAGACGACCTTTTCCTCCGCTTCCTCATGGAAGAAGTCCGAAAGATTGCTCCCGAGGGCATTCAGAAGGTCCACGAGAGTGGCGATCGAGGGGCTCGTGAGGTCGTTTTCGAGCTGGGATATGTACCCCTTGGTGAGCTCGCATCGGTCGGCAAGCTCTTCTTGGGTCAGATTTTTCTGTTGGCGCATGTCTTTCAGCTTTGCACCGAGTTCCATTTCAACACCTCAGTTTAATATAAGTAAACTTTTTGATAGTTTTTATCAAACTTTTGCTATAATAAACAAAAAGTTTAATAATAATAAACTAAAACCGCAGAACAGTATACTTGATACGGCGCGGCATGTCAACTGTTTTCCATGGCTTTTGCGAAAAATGTTGCGGAAATCAATGCAAAAACGCGCATACGTTCCTCACGCACGCGCGTACAATACTTATTCAGTCCTTTTTTTGTGATTTTTTTGCGAAAGAGAGGGGAGTGAAAGTTCCCGATGGCAGAAAAAAGGTCTGCCGACAAGGGCAGACCTTTTGAGATAGATTGCTTCTTACAGAGCGGCGAGCTTTTTCGCGAGTTTCGCCTTTTTATTTGCTGCGTTGTTCTTGTGCAGAATGCCCTTGGTCACGGCGGAATCGATGGCGGAGACCGTTTCGGGATAGAGATAGGCCGCCTGTTCCTTATTGCCCGCATCGACGGCGGCAAGGAACTTTTTGATCTGCGTTTTGAGCGCCGACTTCACGGCTTTGTTTTCAAGGGTCTTTTTTTCTGTGACAAGGACGCGCTTTTCAGCGGATTTGATATTGGGCACGATATTTCTCCTTCAAAGATACTTTCTCTTGATAAATCTTGATTATTTTAGCATAAAATACAGTACTTGTAAACTGTTTTTTGAGGGTATGCAAAAAAATTTTTGCAAAAAAAGCGAAAAAATGGAGACGAGAATTCCGAAAATCGGTATCTTTGACAGCGGGATCGGCGGGTTGACGGTTTTAAGGGACTGTTTCTTCCGTCTGCCCGAGGCAGAATATTACTACTTCGGCGACAACGCCCATGCGCCCTACGGCAATCGGGAAGAGGGGGAGATCGTCGGCTTCGTGGAACATGCCCTTACAACATTTGCGGCGCTCGGAGTCGACGCCGCCGTGCTCGCCTGCAACACGGCAACGACCGTCTGCATCGGGCAGATGCGGGAGAAATTTCCCTTTCCCATCCTCGGCACGGAGCCCGCGGTCCGCCTCGCCGCGAAGGAGTGCAAACATGCCATCGTGCTTGCCACCGTGCGCACGGCGGAGAGTGAACGCTTAAAGGAGCTCATCGCTTCCTGTCCCGCGTGTAAATTCGAGGTGCTTCCCTGTCCGAATCTCGCGGGCGACATCGAAAAAGCCGTCACGGAAGGGGGCAAAAAGGGGATAGGGCAACTTGTCCCTCCGCCTCCGATTTCGGGGGAAAAGCCCGACGGAGTGGTGCTCGGGTGCACGCATTACCTCTTTATCAAGCGCAAAATCGAGGCATTTTACGGCTGTAAAAGCTATGACGGCAACCGAGGCGTCGCCGAAATGCTTGTACGACGTCTGAAAATAGGGAGAACCATCCACGCGGATTTTGAGGAAAAGCCGAACGTTTGTTTTGAAAAAAAGATGAAACAAATGGCGAAAAAGAGGGTATTTTTCCTCGAAAAGTCGCAGAATACGAACAAAAAGGTGTTTTTCTCAAACATTTGTTTTAATCAAAGCTAAAAAAATTTTTTGATTTTGTGGAAGAAAATGGCCACAAGTGGTTGACAATCCCTAAAAGTGGTGTTATAATGATTCCACAAAGCAAAAGGAGGGGTCTCATGGACATGCATTTCGTCAGCGGAACCGCAACGCACCAGCTCGACGCAAAGAACCGCACGCGCATTCCCGCAAAATTCAGAAATGCATTCCCGCAAGGCGAGAGGCTCTTCTTTGTCAAGTATTCCGCAGGCTGTGTCGCCATCATGTGCGAATCGGTCATGGAGAAAAAGCTCCTGTCCTTCGGCGACGTCGATCCCGCGGATGAAGAACTGTACGACGCAAAGCGGTTTATGTTCACCGTTGTCGACGATGTCGTGGAGGATTCGCAGGGGAGATTCATGATCCCCAAGACCTACCGCGAGCACGCTAATCTCACCAAGGACCTCGTCTCCATCGGAATGGGGGACCACATCGAGATCTGGGATCAAAAGACCATCGAGGACAAGCTCGGCGGCATGACCGTGCAACAGGCCAACGCCATCAAGAAAGCATACAGGGACAAGCAATGAGCGAATATCATCAACCGATCATGCTCGGCGAGGTGATAGAGGGGCTCAACGTGAGGCCGAACGGGCTCTACTTTGACGGCACTTGCGGCGGAGCGGGGCATTCGAGTGCCATTCTCGGACGGGAACCCACCGCAAAACTTGTGGCAACGGACAAGGACGGGGACGCGATCGAAGAGGCCACCCGCCGCCTGTCTCCCTTTGAAGGACGTTACCGCTTGGTGCGGACGGACTTCAAGAACTTTGAGGAAGTCTTGGCCCCCGAGGAAACGCTCGACGGGTTCTTGCTCGACCTCGGCGTGTCATCTCATCAATTGGATGATTTTGAAAGAGGGTTTGCACTCAGGGGCTCGGACGCGCCCCTCGACATGCGCATGGACAGGCGCTCCGCGCTCACCGCATACGATGTCGTCAACGGCTACACGGAAGAGGACCTTCGGCGCATCCTCAAAACGTACGGCGAGGAACCCTTTGCGGGCACCATCGCAAGAAACATCGGGAGGGAACGCAAAGTTCGGCCGATCTCTACCTGCGGGCAACTGAGAGAGCTCGTAGAAAAGAGCATTCCGCCCAAGTTTCGCTCGGCGGCATGCGCAAGGCAGACCTTTCAGGCCATCCGTATCGAAGTGAACGGGGAACTTGACGGGCTCGAAACCTGCATCCGCGGCCTCATCGCAAGGCTCAAACGGGGCGGAAGGGCGGTGATCCTTTCCTTCCATTCGTTGGAGGACAGGATCGTCAAGACGGTGTTCAGAGATCTCTCCACCGCATGCGTCTGTCCCAAGAGCTTTCCCATCTGTGTCTGCGGCAGGGAAAAGAAGCTCGAAATACTCACCAAGAAGCCGATCACGGCTTCGGAACAGGAACAAAACATCAATCCGCGCGCCAAGAGCGCAAAACTCAGAATTGCCGAAAAAATCACAGAATGAACGGGCAATTTGTCGAATACAATAATTTAACGAGGAGATAGGGGTCATGGCACAGGCAGCTTTGCTTGATAGAGAATATCAGACATCCGCAGAGGATGAGTACAATACACCGGAAGCGATCGCTCACAGGCAGAAGAGCCATGAAGTCTTTGACGACGTGTTCCGCAGCAAGGAATACGACGCGGAAAAGATCGCGGCGCAGTTTTCCGTGTCTACGGCATCGGCGCCCGCTGCCGTTGCGGCCCCTGCCGCAGCTCCCGCAGCCGCTCCCGTAGCTACTCCCGCAGTGGCGACGCCCGCACGCAGGGAGGCCTATTCGAATTTCGAATATAAGGACCACGCGGTCCGTACGGAGCAAGTAAAGGAGGCGACAACCGTCGCTCCCGAGGTCGCACCCGCGCCCGAAGTTACGCCCGCACCCGCGCCCGAAGTCACGCCCGCACCTGCCGCCCCCAAGGCGGCGCCCGCACCCGAGACGGAGGAGAGCGAGGACCTTCGCCCCACCCGCCGCACGATGGAGACATTACAGCGGGAAGAGCTCTATCAACAGGGGTTCGAGATCGCAGATCGGCCGCAGGAGCGTGTAGGATTCTTTGCTTCCCTTTCGAGCAAGGCAAAGATGGCGCTTGCCATCGTCTCCGCGCTCGTCGTCGTAGCGATCGCGATCGTCTGCATCAACACGGGGATCATCAACTCCATCAAGTCCGACGTCAGCAGAAAGAGAGCGGAACTGCAACAGCTTTCCGAGTACTCCGAGGAACTCAACGGCCGCATCGAAGCGGTGACGGACCCCGCCTACGTCGACGACTATGCGGAGCACGAACTCGGTATGACGCGCTCATAAGGGGGAAAGTCCCATCAAAAATCAATATTCAGTCACAGTTCTACGAAAGAGGTTATTCGCCATGCTATTGGTAATAACCTTTCTTTTTTGTCTTTTTTTGGGCAGATTCTTCTATATTCAGGTCATTTGGAAGGACAAACTGCACTATTTGGCGCTCGACCAGTGGACGAGGGAGATCCCCGTTCATGCGGGGCGGGGGAATATCTATGACGCCAACGGGGAACTCCTCGCGGGCAACACCGCGGCATACACCGTCTACGCCCGTGCCAACGCCGTAGAGGACGCAAGGGGCTCCGCCCTTGCGCTTGCGGGCATTCTCGGGCTCGACAGCGGCGAACTCGAACGCAAACTCTCCGACAAGAGCAAGTCCGAGATCGTGCTCCTGCGCAAGACGGGGAAGGAGACGGTGACGGCTCTCGCAGAGCAGAACATCC
Organism: uncultured Clostridia bacterium; assembly: GCA_947629605.1. Classification (GTDB taxonomy): domain Bacteria; phylum Bacillota; class Clostridia; order Christensenellales; family Borkfalkiaceae; genus Gallimonas. The sequence continues at coordinate 9,687 of CANREK010000026.1, forward strand.
GCGGCGTCTACTTTGGCCGCGACGACGTGCGGGTGTACCCTTACGGTTCCCTCGCCTGTCAGGTGTTGGGCTTCACCTCCTTCGACGGGTCGGGTACGACGGGGATAGAGGGGTACTATAACAGTTTCCTCGCGGGAGAGGACGGGGAGATCCTATATGAGACCGACCTCGTGGGCGTCGATCTCGAAGATGCCGCCCCGGCCTATCTTCCCGCGAAGGACGGGCTCTCCGTGAGGCTCACGATCGATCATCGCATCCAATCAATCGCCGAACAGGTCATGGGGAGAACACTTTCCGAATCGCAGGCAAAGGCGGCGCGGGCCATCGTGCTCGACCCCTCCGACGGTTCCGTGCTCGCAATGGTAAATTTGCCCTCCTACGACCTCAACAATATCCCGCGCAATGACATCGACCTGCTCAATTCCCTCACGCGGAATAAGCTCGTCTCAGACATCTATGAGCCGGGCTCGACGTTCAAGATCATCACCGCCGCCGCAAACATCGAAGAGGGGCTCAAAGGGAATCCCAAGGCGCTCCCGCTCAACCATGTCTATTCCTCCTCCCGCACGCGCACGGTGGACGGCACGACCATCAAGTGTTGGAGCGACCACAAGAACGGCAAACACGCCAACCAGACGCTCGCCGAGGCGCTCAACAACAGCTGCAACCCCTGCTTCGTGGACATTGCCCTCGCGCTCGGGAAGGAGACGTTCTACGACTACCTCGAAATTTTTCGCTTCGGAAGGGAAACGGGCATCGACTTTGCGGGAGAAACCCTCGGCATGCTGCTTCCCGAGAAGATCGTGAGGGACTGCGACCTCGCCCGCATCGGCTTCGGACAAACCATCGCCGTGAGCCCGCTCCAACTCGCCTGCGCCGCGGCCTCCGCCGTCAACGGGGGATTTTACTATGCGCCGCGCCTCGTCAAGGAGATCTTTTCGGAGGACGGCAGTGTCAGGCAGGAGACGGAAGCAACCCTTCTGCACCGCACGGTGAGCGAACAGACGTCGAAGATCCTCTCGGGCATGCTCGAAGGCGTCGTGCGCGACGGCAGCGGAAAAAAGGCTTACATCGAGGGCTACCGCGTCGCGGGAAAGACGGGGACCGCCCAAAAATATGAGAACGGACACATCGCGCAGGGCAAGTATGTCTCCTCGTTCGTGGGATATTTTCCCGCGGATGAACCAAAATATCTTGCGCTCATCATCGTGGACGAACCGCAGGGCTCCTACTACGGCTCGACCGTGGCGGCGCCGTGCGCCAAGGAGATCTTTCAAGGCATCATCGACATGATGCAATTCGAAAAACGGGAGGGATAGACCATGAAACTTTCTTTGCTGGCCGTAGAGGGGTGCGGAACGCTCCACGGCGCGGATGTCGAGATCAGATCGCTCTGTGCCGACAGCCGCGTGGCGGGAGAGGGGGACCTCTTTTTCTGCATCAACGGCACCCGCGAGGACGCCCACAGATATGCGGCGGAGGCCGAACGGCGGGGCGCATCGGCGCTGGTCTGTGAGAAGGAGACGGACACGTCGCTTCCCTACATCCTCGTTCCCGATTGCAGAAGGGCGATGTCGCACATCGCCGCGGCCTTCTACGGCCATCCCGAAAAGGCAATGACGATGATCGGCGTCACGGGGACCAACGGCAAGACGACGATCACCCACATGCTCTTTTCCGTTCTCTCCGCCGCGGGGAAGAGGGCG
>CANREK010000027.1 GCA_947629605.1 uncultured Clostridia bacterium
AAACACCCGCCTCTGCTCCCCGAATTTGAGGTTGGTCTGACAGCCGACGAGGTTATAGCTCGTCCCCGCGGCGTTCTCCCTTCTCAGTTGCAGGACCGCATACGGCCGCGTGCCGTCATCGAGGGTGAGGCCGACGGGTTTGAAGGTGCCGAAGCGCAACGTGTCCTTCCCCCGCGATGCCATGACCTCGACGGGCATGCAGCCCTCGAAGATCTCCCCCTTTTCAAAGTCGTGAAGATCGGCACGCTCGGCGTGGGTGAGTTCCAAGACGAACGCCTCGTACTCCTCCTTCGTGAGCGGGCAGTTGAGATAGTCCCCCGTGCCCTTGCCGTAGCGGTCCTGCGTGAAGGTCTTGGCAAGGTCGATGCTCTCCGCCGAGACGATGGGCGCGGAGGCGTCGAAAAAGTGCAGGCCGCCGCCGTACTCTTCCTTGATGGCGTCCGCGAGCGTTTCGTCCGTCAGAGGCCCCGTCGCGACGATGCCGCAAGGGGGCAGAGAAGTCACGATTTCGTGACATAAGTGCAAGTTTTTGAAGGAAGTGAGCCGCTTGGTGACGAGGGAAGAGAACTTCTCCCTGTCGACGGCGAGCGCCCCTCCCGCGGGCACTTTGGCCTCCTCTGCCGCCGCCATCGTGACGGAACCGAGGCGCCGCATCTCCTCTTTCAGGAGCCCGCAGGCGTTTCCATAGACGTCGTCGCTTTTGAGGGAATTGGAGCAGACGAGCTCGCAGAGGTCCGCGCTCGAATGGGCGGGAGAAAATTTGAGGGGCTTCATGTCGACAAGCTCGACCTCAGCCCCTTTCGTCAACAGAAAGTTCGCCGCCTCGCAGCCCGCAAGGCCGGCGCCGACGATCTTGATCATTTTTGTTTCTCCGACGGTTTCTCCGACGGTTTTTTATAGCCGCATGCCCGATCGGAGCACTTGATGACGCCGTGCGGCGACTTGACGATGGCCGCGCCGCACTTGGGACATCTCTCGCCCGTGGGCATATCCCAGCTCATGAATTTGCACATCGGATATCCGCTGCACCCGTAGTAGGGTTTGCCCGTGCGGGAGCGGAGCTTCTTGGTGGGCTTGCCGCACTCGGGGCAGATGCCCTCCAAGACGTCGTCCTCCTTCTTTTCGCCGAAGGGCATCGTGGATTTGCAGGTGGGATAGTTGGGACAGGCGAGGAATTTTCCGTAACGGCCGCTCTTGACGACCATCATCGAGCCGCACTTAGGGCAGGGCACGTCGGAGATCTCCTCTTTGGACTCACTGACGATGTTGGAGCAGGAGGGATAGCCGCTGCATGCGAGATATTTGCCGTATTTCCCCGTCTTGCGGACCATGGGGCGGCCGCACTTGGGGCAGAGGATGTCGGTGATCTCGTCGCCGTCGGTGGAGGCGTGACGGAGCTGTTTTTCGAAGGGGGGATAGAATTCCCCGATGATGGCATGCCAATCCTTGCCGCCGTCCTCGATCTCGTCGAGGCGCCCTTCCATGCCCGCCGTAAAGCCGACGTCCATGATGTCGGTGAAGTACTTCATGAGCATGTCGGTGATCTTGTAGGCGATCTCGGTCGGCTTCATGTATTTGCCGTCTTTTTCGACATATTTGCGCTTATTGAGCACGGAGATGATGGAAGCATAGGTCGACGGGCGGCCGATGCCCTTGTCCTCCATCGCCTTGACGAGCGATGCGTCGGTGTAGCGGATGGGAGGCTTGGTGAACTTCTGCTCGGGCTTGATTGCGAGGCAGTCGAGCCTGTCGCCCTCGGAAAGGGGCGGAAGGAGCCCCTTGGTCTCCTCTTCGCTGCCCTCGGGCCGCACTTCCGTCCACACGGCGGTGAATCCCGCAAAGCGGAGGGCCTTGCCGCTCGCTCTCAGGGTATAACTGCCGTTCTGAATGTCGGCCTGCACGGCGTCGTACACCGCTTCGGCCATCTGCGAGGCGATAAAGCGCTCGTAGATGAGCTTATAGACGGCATAGTGCTTCTTGTCGAGGAGCTTTTTGACGGACTCGGGCGTGCGGGCAAGGTCGATGGGGCGGATGGCCTCGTGGGCATCCTGTGCGCCCTTTTTCGACGCATAGATGTTGGGTTTTTCGGGAAGGTACTCCTTTCCGTAGTGCTCTGCGATATAGTCCCTCGCCGCCGCCTGTGCCTCTGCCGAGACACGGGTGGAGTCGGTACGGATATAGGTGACAAAGGCGATGTGCCCCTCTTTTTCGACGTCGATGCCCTCATAGAGGTGCTGGGCCATGAGCATGGTCTCGGGCGCGGAGAGCCCCAACTTGTTGGAGGCGTCCTGTTGGAGGGTGGAAGTCGTAAAGGGCGCGGGTGCGTGCGACTTCGTGACCGTCTTTTTGACGCTCTCGACGACATAGCTCCCCTCGCGCAGCGCTTTGAGCGCCTTGTCGGCCTGCTCCTTATTGGTGATCTTCAACTTCTTGTTGTTGCACTTTTCGAGCACGGCGTGGAAAGCGGCGTGCTTCTTTTCGAAGTCTTGCAGATCGCAGGTGATCGTCCAATATTCCTCGGGCACAAAGGCGAGGATCTCCCGCTCGCGCTCCACGACGAGGCGGAGGGCGACGGACTGCACTCTTCCCGCCGAGAGCCCGTTCTGGATCTTGTTGTTGAGGAGCGGCGAGAGCTTGTAGCCGACGAGACGGTCTAAAACGCGCCGTGCCTGCTGGGCGTCGACGAGGTTATAGTTGATGCGGCGGGGATTTTGCAGGGCGTGTTCCACGGCACGGGGAGAGATCTCGTTGAACTCGATGCGGTTCTCCCCCTCTTCGGGCAGTCCCAAAACGGTCTGCAAGTGCCAAGAAATTGCCTCGCCCTCGCGGTCGGGGTCGGTCGCGAGATAGACGCGGTCGGCCCGCTTTGCCTCTTCGGCAAGCCGCTTGATGGTCTCCTCTTTGCCCGGGGAAGTGACATAGCGGGGTTCGAAATTCTTCTCCACAGAGACGCCGAGCGTCTTTTGCGGCAGATCGCGGATGTGGCCGCCCGAGGCGTCCACGCGGTATTTTCCTTTGAGATACTTTGAAATTGTCTTTGCCTTGCTCGGCGATTCTACGATGATTAAATCCATGCTTGTTTCCTATTTTTGTCAAAGCGCACTGTATTTATTGCCGCCCGTTTTGGTGGCGAGACCCTTGATCTCGAGCGCCGAAAGCGCGGCAGCCGCTTCAAAGATTTGCATGCCGAGAGCCCCGGCAATGGTGGCAACGTGGGTTTCGCCCCGTTCCCGCAGATACTGTAAAACCCTGCTCTCGTCCCCTTCGGTCTCGGCTTCCTTTTTGGCTTCCGTCTCGATGCCGTAGACGGAGAGGATGTCGGCCGCCTCGGTAACGAGGTAGGCGCCCGCCTTGATGAGAGCGTTACACCCCTCTCCCTGCGCGATGCCGACGTTGTAGGGAAGGGCGAACACCTCGCGCCCGTAGTCGAGGGCGCGGCCCGCCGTGATGAGCGTCCCGCTCTTTTGGCCCGCCGAGAGCACGAGCACGCCCTCCGCAAGTCCCGCCAAGATGCGGTTCCTCGCGTGGAAGGCCCACTTGGTGGCCGCCGTCCCCATCGGATATTCGCTGAGAATGAGACCCCGTTGGGCGACTTTCTCCTTCAACGCGGCATGGGAAGCGGGATAGCACATGTCGACGGCGCAGGGGAGCACGCTGATGAGGTTCCCCGAGGGGAGCGCCCCCGCAATGGCGGCGGAATCTCCCCCTTCCGCAAGTCCCGTGACGATCGCAAAGTGCGAGGCAAGTTCCTCAGTGAGTGCCTTTCCGAACTTCTCCGCCCACGGCGGGGTGATACGGGAGCCGACGACGCAGAACTTGCGCATTTTGAGAAGTTCCCTGTTCCCCATTCCGTAGAGGATGAGGGGCGGATCGGCGGCGAATTTGAGAAGTTCGGGATAATCCTCAGAGAGAAAGGTCACGAGGAACACGCCGCGCTTGTCGAGCGCGGAGAGGAACTGCGTCACGCTGCCGTCCTCCTCTTCGGAGAGGGAACGGACAGCACTGCCGCCGCGGATGGCCGCAAGGCCCGCACGGCCGCTCATTCCCTTGACAGCCGTCTCATAGATGACCGTTTTCTCTTCGGGTGTATACATCATTTCGTTTATAACTTATCGAAAAGTCGATAGGAGACCGCCTCAAACACATGCTTGGGCAGAATGTTCTCGCTGCGGTCGAGGTCGGCAATGGTGCGGGCGACCTTGATGATGCGGGCGCGGGCACGGGCGGAGAGCTTCATGCTCTCGAAGGCGTCGCGGAGGATCTTGTCGCCCTCGCGGGTGAGGCCGCAGAATTCCTGTATTTCCTTCTCCCCCATCTCCGCATTGGTGTGGATGTCGGAGCCCTCGAAGCGTGCCCGCTGGATGCGCCGCGCCTCGTTGACGCGCTTCTGCACCGAGGCGGAATCCTCGTTGACCTCGTCGGAGGTGAGTTCGTCGTAGGTGATGTTGTCGACTTCGACTTGCAGGTCGATCCTGTCGAGGAGAGGTCCCGAGATCTTTCTTCTGTACCGTCTGATCTCGGAAGGCGTGCAGGTACATGTCCTGTCCGTGGAGCCGTAGTTGCCGCAGGGGCAGGGATTCATACTCGCGCAGAGCATGAACCTCGCGGGATATGTAAATGTCCCGCCCGCGCGTGAGACGGTGATGCATCCGTCCTCGAGGGGCTGGCGGAGCGCTTCGAGCGTCGAGCGCTTGTATTCGGGAAGCTCATCGAGAAAGAGCACGCCGCCGTGCGCGAGGGAGATTTCCCCGGGGTGCACGATCTTGTTGCCGCCGCCGCACATGGAGACGGTGGTCGCCGTGTGGTGCGGGGTGCGGAAGGGTCTCTCGCTGACGATGCCCTCTTCCCCCAAGACGCACGCGACGGAGTGGATCTTGGTGATTTCGAGCGCTTCCTCGAAGGTGAGGTCGGGCATGACGGTGGGAAGGCACCGCGCGAGCATGGTCTTGCCCGTGCCGGGAGGGCCCGACATGAGCATGTTGTGCCCGCCCGCGACGGCGATTTCGAGTGCACGCCGCGCGATCGGCTGTCCCTTGACGTATTTGAGATCCGCCGAGCTCCTCTTGTGCTGCCCGGGAACGAATTCTCTCGTTTCGAGGGGCGGAATGGGCTGGGTGCCGACGAGATGGCGCACGACATCGGCAAGGGATGCCGCGGGGTAGATCTCCGCGCCGCCCAAATACCTCGCTTCCTCCGCATTCTCGGCGGGAATGATGAACTTTGCATACCCGTGCGACTTTGCGGAGATGAGAATGGGCAGGAGCCCGTTGATGGGGCGAAGGTCGCCCGTGAGCGCGAGTTCTCCGAGGAACACGATGTCCTTGACGTCGGCGCCGAGGAGCTGTTCGCTGGCCTTTAACAGGCTGACGGCGATGGCGAGGTCGAACACTGCGCCCTCTTTTTTGAGATCCGCGGGAGCAAAATTGATGGTGATGCGGTTCATCGGGAAGAGAAGCCCGCTGTTTTTGAGCGCCGAACGCACCCTCTCTTTGCTCTCCTTGACGGCGGCATCGGGAAGTCCGACCATGTCATACGACGGCACGCCCTTGTTGACGTCCGCCTCGACTTCGACGGGGATCCCCTCCAAACCGCTGAGCGCATAACAGATGATTTTCGCGATCATATATTTTCTCCGTTCTGTGAAATTCTCAAACTATGGTGTGTTGAAAAAACCGACCCATGAAACTTGCAGGCATGGGCACCGAGAAGGTGAAAATGGCAAAGAGCGCAAAGCTCACCAAGAGGAGCACGAGCGCCGTGATCGTGACGCCCTTTGCGGCCTTGCCCTTGACGCCCTCGCGGGCGATGCTGTCCTCGGCGGCGTATGCCGCAAGCATGAAGGAGAAGATGTAGGCGAGGAAGATAAACCCGAGCGCTCCGCCGCTGACGAGGGCGGTGACGACGGAAATGACGATGCCCGCAAGGAGCGGAAGGATACGGCGGAGTTCTTTCCCCTCTTCGGAGAAATTCCGCGCGATCCTGACGATCTTATAGACGGCATAGGCGATGCCGATGATGCCGCATGCGAACGCGACGGGGTTCATGAGCACCGCCGTGATGGCGTATGCGTCGCCCGTGCCGCGGAAGATGACATATCTGTTGAGGAGCATGCTCCATGCGGAGGGAGCGCCCGCGAGCTCGTTGGCTCCGACGAATCCGCCGAGGAAGGCCTTCCAGCCGAGCGAGAACATGTTCATCGAGGGCGCGGCGAGGTTGGCGTTATCGTAGAATTTGAGAAGCGGATCGTAGACGGGCAGGATAAAGATGAGCGAGAAGATGACCGCTCCCAAGATGAGAGTGACGGGGAAGAGGAAGCCCGCCGCAAGGTTCTTGTAGCGGTTCTGCGCCATGACCTTGGCGACTTCGCTCGTGTCGCGCGTGCCGTCCTCTCTCGCGGGCTGTGCTTCGCAGGTCTCGATCGCCCTTGCAAGATAGAGCTTGTTGGCCTTTTGCTGACGGATCATGCCCGCAACGAAGAGCCCCGCGACCCCGAGAACGGGGAGCAGCATCGCGCCGTTGACGCAGATGGCGGCCGCCGCCGCAAGTCCGCCGAAGCAAAGAGGCGCAAGCGACACAAAGCCGATCTTTTTGATGCCTCTGCGGTAGAAGGAATCCACGCAGTAGGCGGCAAGGAGCAGGAAGAAGAGCCCCGCGGTGAGCGGCGTTCCGACGTGTCCGAGCGAGAAGGAGACGTCGCAGAGGGCATACAGGAGCGCAAAGACGAAGCCCGCCCTGTCGCTCTTGAAGAGACGCTTCACAAAGAAGAAGCCGAGCACGAGAATACCGAAGGAGAACAGCATGGGCATGAAGCGGAGCCCGAAGGGCGTCACGCCGAACATTTGGGTGCCGAGCGCGACGAGATCCATGCCGAGGGAATTATAGACACCGTCCACCGTGTACACTTCGGTGACATTCCCCTGCGCATCCGTCAAAAAGTCGTTCCCTGCACGCATCTCGGTGACGGTGAGGAGGGAATAGATCTCTTCCTTGGTATAGGCATCGTAGGAAGTGGGCCGATCGTCGGGGATCTCCGTGGGCTGTGCGTCGAGAAGAGCGGCCGCGCGGGCATTGGCCTCCGTCTGCGATTCCCCCGAATTGGGCGTGGCGGAATCGATGGTCGCGCTGACGATGTAGCGGTCTTGGTTGTGCGCGGTCGCGGAAGCCGTGGGCTTGCCGACAAAGAGCACCTCGGCGATACGCACGTTGGCGCCCTCCACCGAGAGTTCCCAATAGCCGTATGTGCCGAGCGACGATGAGGTAGTGAACGTAAACGGATGGATCCAGCGATAGAGCGCATCCGTCTCATAGGCGGTCTGCTCGTCGACCTGCGTGTTCGTATAGAGGTTTTCGAGCGAGGCCGTCACTTGGTTCGAGAAAGTGCCGTATGTGGACCTGCGACGGAAGGAGAGCTTCGCGGGCGTGCCGGGCTCGGAATAGATCGCACTGACATAGAGATAGATGTCGTCGATTTGAAGCGAGACCGAACGGGTCTGTTCCTTCCCCGCGTCGTCGAGATAGGTCTCGGAGACGTTGGAGGCAAGATGAAAGACGACGTTGGAGTTCTGCTGCTCGCCGCTTTCGCCCGTGACGGGAGCGCGGAGTTCGAAGTCCCCGCCCGTGGAGGTGAAGGAGCCGAGCGTTCCCAGCCCAAAGGCAAGGAACACGAGCGCCACCGCAAGGAATGCGATGAAAAATGCTGTCGGTTTTCTTTTGGTTTTGGTTGAATTCTTCATAAGAGGTATTCCCTATTATAAGTTAGTAGTTCCATTCTACCCCATCGGCGTAAAATTGTAAATGATTTTTCGGACATTTCCGATAATTTTTTTTCACAAGATTGATGTTTTTTTGAGAGTGCCGAAAAATCGGCAAGAAAAAAACGGTCCGCCGTGACTTTCGGCAGACCGAATTTTTTACTTCTTCTCTTTGATCTTGGCAGCCTTGCCCGTGCGGCCGCGCAGGTAGTAGAGTTTTGCTCTTCTGACCTTGCCCGCCCTGACGACGTTGACATAGGCAACTTTGGGAGAGTGCAGCGGGAAGCAACGCTCGACCCCGACGCCGAAGGAAAGACGGCGCACGGTGAATGTCTCGCGGATACTGCCGCCCTTTTTGGCGATGACGACGCCCTCGAAGTTCTGGATACGCTCTTTGCCGCCCTCGATGATACGGTAGCCGACCTTGACAGTGTCGCCGACATTGAACGAGGGAACGTTTGCCTTTAAGCCTTCCGCTTCGATCTGCTCGATGAGACCCATGACTTTACCTCCTGTAATACGCGGCGTTCGTGCCCCTTTCGGCAGAGGACCGCCCGAAGTCATTTGCTATTATATCGGATTTGCAAAATTATTGCAACCGTTTTTCGATGAAAATTCAAAATTAAAATGGACAAATTAAAAATTATGGCGAGGCATAATTTAGAATGGCGATGTGCGGCGTCATGCTGAGCAGTGGAGCAAAAACGCAGTCTACGGGAGAGTGTCCGAAGCATCTCGCCGCACGGAGTCCGCATTCGCCCCGCGAGATTCTAACTTCGCGCCAAAAGCGGCGCTCGTGCCGTGCTTGGATGTGAATAGAACGCGCACGGGGCGGAATTGCTTTCGTACTCTTTACGGCTTTTCGGCTCAGAATGACGCGGGGCGTTCACTCATGATGAGCGCGGCGGCGGGCAATCTTGCCCGCCGCCGCATTCACCGCAATTTTTCATTTTTCATTTTTCATTTTTAATTCTCGCTTTTTACCTGTCTTATTCCCTGCACGACGGCGTAGGTGTCGCGGCGGAGAAGGGTGCGCGAGAGCAGCGTCCCGTTTTCATACACTAAGAGATAGCTCTCGCTTGCGACCCCTTGTTTGGGCGCACGGAGCAGTTTGTCCTCTTCCCCCTCCACGATCTTCTCCTCGGGCGGATCGGCGACAAGCAAAATTTTCGTCTCGATGTCGTACGTTTTGCCGTCGGGAAGGCCGTAAAAGGTGAACTTCACGCTCCCGCCCGCCGCAAGGCCGAGAAGATAGACGGGCACATCATAGGGATTTTTGAATTTGAGGTCGGAGAAATCGGAGACCATGGCGTCGCGGGAACAGGGCACATAGCCGACGGTGAGCGAGTGCGGTCGGCTCTCGGTGACGTTGAGCCCCGAAAGGAGCGCGGCATTCATGAGCGTCGTGCTCACCTGGCAGACGCCCCCGCCGACGCCGGGCACAAATTCCCCGCCTGAAATGATGTTGGCCTCCTCAAAACCGTTCTCCCGCGTTCGCTTCCCCACCGTACCGTTGAAGGAGAACTCCTCCCCGGGCAGGAGCACGGTGCCCGAGATCTTGCTGCACGCGAGGGCGATATTGTGGGCACGGGGTGTATTTTTTTCGTCGAAATAGGTCGTATAGGAAGCGAGCGCACGCGTACGCGCACGGAGCTCCTTCTCCGTGACTTTGGCCGCAACGGAAAAGACGGAAAGCGTGATCTCGCTCTCCCCCCTATCGATCGCATTGACGGCATCCGCAACACATTTGGGGTAGTCACATGCCTGACCCGCGCTCTCTCTTTGATAGACGAAGCCCCGCGCGGAAAAGGAGAGCACGGCATCCCGCGCCGCATAGCTGTGACGGGCGCAGAGATCGAGAAGATCCTCTTCGAGCCCGACCCAGACCCGCTTGACCTCCGCATGCAGTTCCTCCCCCTTTTTGGCGCGGCGCAAAAGGCTTTGGAGATCGTCCCGAAACTCCGTCTCGAACAGTTCATCCCCCTCGGGCGTGTGCACGACAAAGGGCCCAAGCCCCGCAGCGAGCGACTGCCGCACGGTCTCCTCCGCCGCCGCAAAGGTGAGGCCGCCGACTTCGACCCCGTCTACGGTGACGCCCGCCTTGACTTTTCCGAAGGTCCAGCCGCCCAAAAAAAGAGCGCTCCCCATCAAAAAGAGCGCAATAAGTATGGTTTTTTTCTTCATCCGCTCCCCTATCGGCGGAGCCCGAGCGCGGCGAGGAGCCTGTCGTCGGGTTCAAAGGGGGGAAGGCCGACCCTGCGCGAAGAGCCCTCCGCGTGGAAGTCCGAGCCGCCCGTCTTTAAGAGCCCTCTCGCATCGGCATAGCGCCCGAAGTACTCTGCCTCTTCCAAAGTATGCTGCGAATGAAGGCATTCTATTCCGTCGAGGCCGCGGGCCGTTAAATCGTCCATAAGTTGCAGTTTTTTGGCTTCCTCCATCTGAATTCGCCCGGGATGCGCGAGCACGGCGAGCCCGCCCGTCTTGTGGATGACTTCGAGCGCTTCGAGCGGCGAGGGGCGGCCGATCTCCGAATAGGCGGGACAGCCGACGTCGAAGAGCACGGGATAGAGTTCGCCCGGCGAAGCGCCGACCTTCTTTGCGACGGCGCGGACAAGGTGCATCGTGTGGAGAGGCGAATCCTTCACTTTCATCTCGGACAGAGCGTCGTCGAGCGTCACATTGATGTGAAGATAGGCGTTGGCCTTGCTTAGAATATCGGCGGCGCGGGCAAGCGCTCCCTCCTTCCTTTCGCGCAAAAACGCATCATATGTTGCATTTTTTTGGCAATTATAGCCGAGAACGTGGACCTTGCAGCCCGCATAGGCGGAGACTTCCCAGCCGCTCACAAAGAGCAGCCCTTCCCCCTCCGCCGCCGCTCGTTTTTCGTCGAGACCGTCCATGGAATCGTGGTCGGTCATGGAGATGAGGGCGAGCTCGCTCTCCCGTGCGAAGCGGGCGATCTCCGCGGGGGAATGCTTGCCGTCCGAATAGTAAGTGTGAATGTGCAGATCGGCTCTCATGGCACGATTTTTCCCCCTTGGATCCTGATTTTGTTGCATTCCGCCCCGTAGAGCACCCGTTCGGCGTGCGTGCAGGTCAGAATGCACTGCACATCGCCGATGCGCGAGAGCAGCTTTTTGCGGCGGGGCAGGTCGAGTTCGCTCATGACGTCGTCCAAGATGAGAACGGGCGCTT
>CANREK010000028.1 GCA_947629605.1 uncultured Clostridia bacterium
ATTGGCCATATCCTTGATGCAGATGTTGTCCGCCCCCATGTCCTCGTACGTCTTGGCGAGGCGCACGAAGTAGTCGAGCGTGTGAACGGGGCTCGTCGTATACGAGATGGCCGCCTCGGCGATGCCGCGGGCGGGATCGGTGGCATGGAGCTGTCCGCCGTACTTCTTGATGGCCTTCATCGACGCCGCGATGTTGCGGGGATCGTTGAGGGCGTCGAACACGCGGATGATGCCGATGCCGTTCTCAAAGCACTTTTCGACGAGTTTATCGACGAGATCGTCGGCATAATTGCGGTAGCCGAGAAGGTTCTGCCCCCTCAATAACATTTGAATGGGCGTCTTTTTGAGGTAGGTGCGAAGGATACGAAGCCTCTCCCACGGGTCCTCGTTCAAAAAGCGCATGCAGGTGTCGAAGGTCGCGCCGCCCCATCCTTCCAAAGAATAGTAGCCGACCTCGTCGAGCTGTGCGAGCACGGGGATCATCTGCTCCGTGCGCATGCGCGTTGCGGCGTGCGATTGGTGCGCATCCCGCAGGATCGTATCCATGATCAAAACTTTTTTTGCCATAATCGCTCCTTTGTCGGCTTACCAAGGGATGGCGAGCAGAATGCCCGCGGCGAGCGCCGAGCCGATGACGCCCGCGACGTTGGGTCCCATTGCATGCATCAAGAGGTGGTTGGAAGGGTCGTATTCCCGCCCGACATCCTCGGAGATCCTTGCCGCCATGGGCACGGCGGAGACGCCCGCGGAGCCGATGAGCGGATTGATCTGCCCCTTTGTCACCTTGCACATGATCTTTGCCGTCAGAATGCCCCCGATCGTGCCGCAGACGAATGCGACGACGCCGATGAGCAGGATATAGAGTGTCTGCGGGGTCAAAAAGATGTCCCCCTTCGCCTTGCTGCCGACGGCGATGCCGAGGAAGATGGTGATGGTATTCATGAGGCCGTTCTGCGCCTGCGAAGAGAGCCGTTCCACGACGCCCGATTCACGGAACAGATTGCCGAGCATGAGCATGCCGAGGAGCGGGACCGCGGTGGGCAGAAGCAGCCCGACGACGAGCGTGACGACGATCGGGAAGAGGATCTTCTCCACCTTGCTGACCTGACGGAGCGGTTTCATGCGGATCATGCGCTCCTTTTTCGTCGTGAGAAGTTTCATGAGCGGCTTCTGTATGACGGGAATGAGCGCCATATAGGAATAGGCCGCGATGGCAATGGCGGGAACGAGATTTTCGGCGAGCTTCTTGGCGACATAGAGCGCCGTGGGCCCATCGGCACCGCCGATGATGGCGATGGCCGCCGATTCCGCGCCCGAAAATCCGAGCAGGATCGCGCCGAAGAGCGCCACAAAGACGCCGAGTTGCGCCCCCGCGCCGATGAGCATGCTCTTGGGGTTGGCGATGAGCGGTCCGAAGTCCGTCATCGCGCCGATGCCGAGGAAGATGAGCGGCGGATAGATGACTTTGTCGACGCCGTAGTAGATATACCACAACAGGCCGCGGCTTGTCGGTTCGACGTTGTCATAGATCTGCTCTGCCCCCTCGGGATAGGTGCCCCAAAGCACCTTTTCGGCGCCCGGGAGATTGATGAGGAACATGCCGAACGCGATCGGAAGCAGGAGCATGGGCTCGAACTTTTTGACGATCGCAAGGAACATCAACACAAGGGAAATGGCGAGCATGACATAGTTCTGCCATCCCCCCTGCGAGAGCCCCATGGAGTTCCACAGATCGGAAAAGATCTTTCCGATGTCGAGTGCAAGTAGATTCTGCATGATCCTCTCCGTTTATCCGATAAATGCGAGCACGGCGTCCGACTCGACGTTCGCCCCCTTCTGTACACTGAACGTGACCGTCCCGTCGCAGGGGGCGGTGATGTCGTTGTCCATCTTCATGGCTTCGAGGACAAGAATGGGCTGATCCTTCTTGACGGAAGCGCCGTTTTCGACGAGAAGATTTTTGATGAGCCCGGGGAAGGGTGAAAGCACTTTTGTCCCCTTTCCCGAAGCGGGCGCGGGTGCGGCCTTGGGCGCAGTTGCGGCGGGCGCGGAGAGCGGGACCGCCTTGGGAGCTGTCGCGCCGAGCTCTTCGACCCCCACTTCATACTGTTTTCCGTTGACTGTGATCAAAAAATTACGCATGATCTTTGCTCCTTTCTACTCTCTTGATGCGCCTTACGACGAAGTCGCACGCTGTATTTTCGGTTTGATAATAGCTCATGAGCGCCGCCATGATGACGGCAACGACTTCGGGGGAAACTTCGTCCGAGGCCGACATGGGCTCAAAGGAAGGCGAGGCGGCGGGCGGCGTTTTTTTCTCCTCCCGACGCGAGGTCCACTTCTTCATGATAAGGCCGATGAGCGCCAAAACGGCAACGAGGAGGGCGATACCGACGATGACGAACACGAGCCCGAACACCGCATAGAAGGCGCCTTCGCCGACGTTCATTTTGAACCACGGTTCCAAAAGGTTATTCACGGTACCCTCACTTTATCAACGTCTGTAATGACGCGATGAGATATTGTTTCAAAAATTGCGGCTCGATGATGTTGTCGAGATATCCCCCTTCCGCCGCATGCACGGGGTCGGCGACCTCGTCCACATAGCGGGAAAGGGCCTCTTTTCCCAATTCGCCGAGTTCGATCTGCGCCCCTTCCGCACTCTCGAAGAGAGAGATCTGCGCCGTTGCGAGCGCATAGGTATAGTCGAACCCGACGGACTTGGCCGCAAAGAGGCTGTATCCGAGCCCCACCGCCTTGCCCGTGACGACGGCGATCTTTGCCGCATCGATCGCATCGAGCACGGAGAGATATTCCCCCATCTCCCTGTAAAGACCGCTGTCGCTGACCTTTAAGGTCGCCTCGACGCCGAGGCAATCGACAAAGGCGAGGAGCGGGATGCCGTGATCGCAGGAGAATTTTGCAAAATTCTTGATTTTTCTCATGTTTTGGGCGTTGAGATAGACATGGTCGAAGAGGATCGCCGCGACGGAGATGCCGCCGATGCGGCCGAGCACCGTCTTGACCTCGGGACAGCTGTTTGCGCCGAGTTCGGTATACTCCTCGAACAGAGATTTGAGCGCCTCGGCCCCCGCATCTTCGTTGAGCGCGGGAAGCGGTTCGTTGAGTTCGGCATCGACGATGGGAAGGCCGATGAGGTCGGTGAGTTTCAAGATCGTCGACGCCGCCTCCTTCATGTCGCCGACCTTCAATGCGGGAAGGAGCGCATGCTTCAAGGCGTCGTAGCCCCCGACTTCGACGGGTTTCATGTTCTTTTTCTCCCTTGCGGAGAGCACGAGCGGAGAGGTAATGCAGAGGGCGCTGTCTTTGAGGAACAAGACGCAGTCGCAAAGGGAGGCAAGGGCGGCGGCGGAGCCGTACACTTCACCGAGAAGTACCGCAAATTGCAGCACTTTGCCTTTGAGCTGTGTCGCCTTTAAGAGCAGGGCCGAGATGCCTTCCAAGACATCGACGCCCTCGCCGACGCGCACCCCCTGCGATGCAAGGAGATAGACGACGGGCGTCTCGTTCTTTTGGGCGGCGGAGAGCGTCTTTGCGATCTTTTCGCAGTTACCCTTGGAGAGCCCGCCGAAAGCGACTTCGGGGTTGATGGCGACAATAGAAAAAGGATACCTGTCGATGGTGGCAAAACCCGTGACCACCCCTTCTCCGAGAGCATCCCTATCGTCAAACGTCTTTGAAAAGCTGAATGTGGACAGCTCCACAAAGCTGTCGTCGTCGCAAAGGGCCGAGATCTGCGAGCGAATTCGTTCCCCCGCCTTCAACACGGCCTCTTTCCGGGTTTGCAATACAGAAATTTTATCCATGCATGACCTCTTGCGGCAAAAAAGTTCCAACTTCTACCAAATATCATTATACACAAAGCGCACAAAAAAAGCAAGCGGGCGACAAAACTTTTCGGAAGTGATTTTTTATCAAAAAAGTCCCCCATCGTTTGCAACTTTTCTTGCAGTTCTTTCAAAAAAATTTCAACACGCCTTAAAAAACGTGCCGAAAAATTTATTTGACATCTCGGCGGTTTTCTCCTATAATATTGATGGAATTTGAGGCAAATATGACGAAAGAACAATTTTTATCCGAAATGAAGAAACGTAGCTACATAGTGGCGGGGTCCGAAATGCACCTGCACATGCACGAAATGTCCCAACGCGCACTGACGTATACGTCGGAGATCAACGGCAAATATCATGGACCAGAGGAGTTGAGACGGCTCTTTTTCGAGCTCATCGGAAAAGAATATGACGAAACTTTTGGACTGTTCCCGCCCTTTTCCACCGACTACGGTCTGAATATCACGCTCGGCAAGCGTGTCTTTATCAATTCGGGCTGTTGCTTTCAAGATCAAGGCGGCATCGAAATCGGCGACGATTGTCTCATCGGGCAGCAGGTGGTGATCGCGACTTTGAATCACGATTTAGACCCCGAAAAGCGCGGCAACATGTCCCCAGCGCCCGTAAAGATCGGGAATCAGGTATGGATCGGCGCACATGTCACCATTTTGCCGGGGGTCACGATCGGTGACGGAGCCGTCGTCGGCGCGGGTGCAGTCGTCACAAAAGATGTTCCCGAACATGCCGTTGTGGCGGGCGTTCCCGCAAAAATCATAAAAATCATTTAAGGAGGATTTATGGAAGAGTTGAAATTGACGAAAGAATGGGACAAAACGTTCCCCCAAGACACGACGGTACACCACGAAAAGGTGACATTCCACAACCGTTACGGCATCACGCTTGCCGCCGACCTTTATGCCCCCAAAAATGCCAAGGGAAAACTCCCCGCCGTCGCCGTTTGCGGTCCGTTCGGCGCGGTCAAGGAACAGGCGTCGGGACTGTATACACAGGAACTTGCAAGGCGCGGCTTCCTTGCCATCGCCTTCGATCCCTCGTTTACGGGGGAAAGCGGCGGAACGCCCCGCTATGTGGCTTCCCCCGACATCAACACCGAGGACTTTTCGGCGGCGGTGGACTTCCTCTCCTGCCGAGAGGATGTAGACACGGATAAAATCGGGATCTTGGGTATCTGCGGTTGGGGCGGCATGGCGCTCAACGCCGCGGCGATGGATACGAGGATCAAGGCGACGGTCGCTTCCACCATGTACGACATGACGCGCGTGAACGCCAAGGGCTATTTTGACGCGGCGGACAGCGAGGAGGCGCGTTTCGAAACGAAAAAGGCCCTCAACGCACAGCGCACCGTCGATTACAAGAACGGCAATTACGAACTCGGCGGCGGAGTGGTCGATCCCCTTCCCGACGACGCGCCTTTCTTCGTCAAAGATTATTACGACTACTACAAGACCAAGCGCGGCTATCACCCCCGCTCGCTCAATTCTAACGGCGGGTGGAACAAGACTTCCTCGCTCTCCTTTATCAATATGCCCATTTTGGCTTACAGCAATGAGATCCGCAGCGCGGTGCTCCTCATCCATGGCGCAAAGGCGCACTCCTGCTATTTCTCGAAAGACGCTTACGCCGCAATGACAAAGGACAGCAAATATGCGGCGAATAAGGAACTTCTCATCATTCCGAACGCCGTGCATACCGACCTCTACGACGGCGGCGGAAAGAACGCCATTCCGTTCGACAAGATCGAGGCATTTTATCAAACCAATCTATAATACGCTTTGCATGCGGAAATTCAGAAACAAAGCCGAGAGCAGTGAACTCTCGGCTTTTCTCTTGCCAAAGGCGTATTTTTTCCAAAAATGTACCGATATTGTGCGCGGGGCCGCTCTTTTACGGGCCGTTTTGGCCTTGTTCCGTTCCGTCGCCCTCCCTTTTGACCCCCTTGGAGACGATGGAGCCGTCGGGGTCGACGACTTCGAGCACAAACTCCCCCTTCTCCTTCTTTTTCTCGATCCTCGTCTCGCGGTGGAACTTTTTCTCGAACCATCCCAAGATGGCATCCGACTTCTTGTAGAGAAAGACAAACAACACGATGACGAGGGCGATGAGGACCGCCCAAATGAGGATCCCCCACCAGGTGTTGATGGGAATGAGTGTGACGGAATAGCTCGTCGCAAAGATGGCCAAAACTCTCGAAATGAGAATGACAGTGAGGAAGTACCACACAGACATCGACGAAAATCCCGCCACGAAACAAAGGACATCGTCGGGGAACACGGGCAGGAGAAACATCGCCGTGAGCAGAAGTTTATCCTTGCCCTTGATCTTTTTGAGCCACTTTTCAAGGGTCTCCTTCCCCACCATCCACGAGACGACGCGGATGCCCGCATATCTCCCGATGAGGAAGGCGGCGAGCGAGCCCAAGACGATGCCGATCAAGCTATATACGCTTCCCCAAAACGGGTGAAAGAGCGCGGCGCCCGCAACGACCGTCACGGTGCTCGGAATGGGCAGAATGACGACTTGCAGAAATTGCAACACGATGAAGAGCACGACCATGAAGCTGCCCGCGCTCTCGATATAGCTCTCAAAGCTCCCCTCATCCCGCAAAACGTTCATAAACCCCGTTTCGAGCAGGGCATAGAGGCCGATGAGCAGAAAATCGAAGAGAATATAGGCGATGATACAGCACTTGTAGACGACCTGTTTTTTCAAAAAATAAAAGACGAGATCGACCGTGAAAATGGCAAGGTCGGCGGCGGTGGAGAGCGCAAAAACCGTCCACCACAGCGCGGGGGACCAAGTATCGAAGAAGCGAAGGGACAAAATCAAAAACAGTTCAAAAAGGGCCGCGCCGAGCGCGATACCCAGAACATGGCAGATTTTGAATGCGGCGGGCGTCTTTCCCCCTTCTTTCGCTTTTCCCATACAATATAGTATATCAATCGGGGTCGGAATTTATAAGTTTTTCCCTTAACTCCTCGATCGCCTTTCGGGCGAGTTCGTCGCAACGGTTGTTGAGTTCGTTGTCGGCGTGCCCCTTCACTTTATGAAAAATGACCTTGTGTGTGCGCGTGAGCGAGAGAAGTTCCCGCCAAAGTTCGTCGTTGAGAACGGGCTTTTTATCGGCCTTTTTCCATCCGCTCTTTTCCCAAGCGTACACCCAGCCCTCCGAAAAGGCGTTGACGGTATAGGCGGAATCCGAAAAGACGTCGACTTCGCAGGGATATTTGAGCAGTTTGAGCCCCTCGATGACGGCCGTGATCTCCATGCGGTTGTTGGTCGTCTCATTTTCGGCGCCCGAGATCTCCCGTCTGTGTTCCCCGTAGAGAAGGACCGCGCCCCATCCCCCGGGGCCGGGATTCCCCGAACATGCGCCGTCTGTGTAGAGTGTCACTCGTTTCATAAAAGTATTGTAAATCATTTCCCAAAGGAAGTCAAGAGGTTAAAACAAAAAGCCGACCCGCAAAGCGGGTCTCCATAGAGGAAGCGGGATATGGATTGTGGGCAATTCTGCCATTGTCTCCCCTCAAAAGCGAGAAATCTTCATGGAAAAATCTAATCAGGCTTTTTGCCTCATATTTTGCTTGATTTGAAGTGTACCAATGTGTTTTTGTAATTTTCAGTAAGTATTGACAAAGAAATTTTATCTCTTATGCCATGATACCAATGTGTAATGGGAAAATCCGTGCCCCAAAGCATCCGCGATCCAAATCCCGCGCGGTATATTTGCTCATAGTTATCAAGTGGACAAAACGCCGTGTCGCCCAAAAGGTTGTCATATTTTTCAAACAAATGAATGACCTCGCGGGCGGTTTGGCAATGTGCAAGAACAAAAGTCACATCGGGGAAGTTTGCAAAATATGTTTCAAAGCGTGAAGGAGAATCGATTGTATCTACACCCGTATGGATCAGGATCGGAAACTTTTTCCGTGCAGCGCAAGTGCATATATCGTGCAATAATTTGTTTCCGATTTTTCCGTCCCATTCGCCGATTTTCGGGTGGATCTTGAATCCTGCATACACGAAACCGTCGACTTTATCCAAGTTATCATACCTCTTTGGGACCGCCCAGTACAGGGGCACGAGTAACATGCCACATTTGCCCGCCTCTGCAAGAGCCTCCTCTACTTCATCGTCGATATGGCGAGACAAATATTGCGCCTCTTCAAAAGAATCAGGCGCAATACAAGCCGTCGTTGATGAGACCCAAGCACGGCGCACACCGTTTCGATACAACGCTTTGACGACGAGAGACGGTCGATAATATAAATCATAATATTGCCCGAAATGGACATGACAGTCAAAAACAAATGCGTCGGAATATTTCATGACTTATCTTTTTTCAGATATTCTAAAACGACTTGCCTGTTAACTTCGGCAACGGCGCAAAAATGCTCCGCTACCTCCATGGGATCCCCTGTGGGCGACTCATTCGCAAATCTGCCGGGACAAGGGCTGCAAAAAGCTTTATTTTCGCAGGAGGAACATCTTTTCATGTCGCCGCGTTTTAGGGCGCGGAGTTTATTCATCTCGTCCGATTCGAGCCAAATGTCTTTCAGCGATCTTTCATACAGGTTGCCGCAGACAAAACTTTGCCAACCGGGACACGGATATACATTGCCGTTTGCCACCATGCAAGCCGTGTTGACGGCGACCCCGCAGAAAGGCTCGTTCGGGTCGTAATCGTAATTATTTACCGCAGCGCCATCCAAGTTTGAAATATCATCGCGGTATGTTTCGTCACATTCGATAATGGACTTTATCACGGAGCGACACTCCTCGGGAGAAAGACGGTTTGCAAGATTATCTGTGCGGTGGTCATATTCCGCCATGATAGCATAGTCGACGTTTACGCGGATCTTGTGGCTATGTCCCCATTTGATCACGTCGGCAACATCGTCCTTGTTCGCTTTCATCACGGGGCAGTTGATCTGCACGGGGATATTGTTGTCGATGAGCCGCAGAATAGCGGCCTTCGTCTTTTCAAAAGACCCCTTGACGGCGGTGATCGTGTCGTGATGCTCGGGAACCATGCTATATAAGCTCGTCTGCACGCCGCAAGCATTTCCGCGTTTCATGATCCGCACGATGTCGTCATCCAAAAGAGTGAGATTGGTTAAAACGTGTACATAAAAATCTTTTTCCTTCGCTGCCAATAAGAATTCCTTAAATTGCGGATGTGCCATCGGTTCTCCGCCCGAGAGAGTCACGCCGAGCGTGCCCATTTCCTGTAATTGGTCGAGAACGCTGTAATACAGATCAGCGGGAATGTCGGTATTTTTGTACTCATGCGGAATATAGCAATGAATGCACCTTTCGTTGCATTTGCTTGTCAATTCTATCTGAAAATTTGACAAATACGGGTTTGCACGGAAATATTCGTCGAGGACTTCCTGCGTGTCGTTTACCGAGCGGATAGTTTTCGGGGTGTAGTCCTCATCCAAGTTGATCTGTTTGACCTCGGAATAATCGAACCCGATGTTTTTGCTGTTGGTCTCCCGATAGGTTGAGCCGCAGACGACATATCCGTCGTTCACAAGGTTATCAAAAAATTCCTTTACATCCGCGAGAATGTCGTCACTTGTGACATCAACGAACGACAAGGCGATCTCTTCGGACAACTGTTCAAGCGATTTAGGACTTCGGCTGAGCGCAGACAAAAAGACCTGCCCGCTTTTGTCAAAGGCGAGGTCATTGAACAGACCGCTTGACTTGATATAGCCGAAATTCCCGATATTTCTGATATAACAATCTTTTCTGAGTGCGTAGTACATGGTAATTCCTCCTTTGTTTTATTCTGTTGCAATTCGTTACGCCATAGCGATGACGCCCGCCCGAAAAATTCGGGCGGGCGCATTGGTTGTTACTTACATCGTTCTCTCACATCTTTTGCAGATATGATTGATGCCAGCGCGTTCAGCAGGGCAACCCGCAGCGTAGGAGCCTTGCTTTTTGTTTTGCGCAAGGACAACGGGCTTCGTGTACTTCATCGTGTTTACCTCCTTTATAGATTTTTATCAATCACGAACGAAACAGATATGCTCCGTCCGCAACCGTCAGATCTGTCCGCTTGTAAGGTGTGTCAGCACAAGCTCATAGATCATAAGAAGCAACTCGCAGGTCGCTTGCGGGATCTCATTTTTATGCGCTGCCACGTCGTCTATGTGATGTTTGACAGTGTCTTTCAAAACTTTTCGTTCGTCTTCCGTGTACGGTATGAGCGTGCCATCCGCATTTTGCGGACGGTTTCCGTAAGTATCAGCGATAAATCCCATACAATTGATCACAAGATTATTCATAAAAGAAATCCTTATTATAACAGTATATTGGCGCACAAAAGAAGCGGACTTTTGTTCATCGATGAGCATAATCGGTGAACAAGGCTTCCGTTCTGTTCACCGATCCACTCGTTTTGGGGGACAGAAAGACTCAAATAAGCAGAATTCTTTGAAAATTTTGCAAATTCTATTGACTTCTGTCGGATTGTGTAGTATGATATGTAGGAACAAGCGTTCATCAATTATGCTCATCGGTACACAGGAAAGACGGCTTAAAAGGTTGTCTTTTTTCTTTATAGTAACTTTCCCAAGCGGTTCATCATATCCTTCTTGTGTTCCATTACGGAATGCACGTATCGGTTCAGGGTGATCGTTGGGGACTTGTGCCCGAGGATCTCCGAAAGCGTCTTGACGTCCATTCCGCACTCTAAGGCGCGAGTGGCAAAAGAATGTCTGATCGCATGGAATCCGCGGTGTTTGATTTTCAGGCGTTTCAGCAGCAAATCGAAACTGCGTTGGTAAGATCGTACCGAAACGCCGCTTCCGCTTGAGGAGATCACGAAGTCGCAATCTCTGTTCCGTTCCATGTTTTTCATTTGCGGAATAAGTTGTTTTGGCAGCGGTATTTCCCGCTTTGAACTTCGCGTCTTTGGACTTTCTATGACCTTGACATAATTTCCGTCGATGTCTTTCCCGTCATGGCAGGACTTTGTGATCCGTATGATACCTTT
>CANREK010000029.1 GCA_947629605.1 uncultured Clostridia bacterium
CCTTTCTTGCCCCCTCCATGGGAGGGGGGGTGCGGCGTCATGCTGAGCAGTAAAGCATGAACGCAGTCTACGGGAGAGTGTCCGAAGCATCTCGCCGCACAGTTGTCCGTATTCGCCCCGCGAGATTCTTCGGAATTGCCCCCGTACTCTCTACGAGCCCCGTGGCTCAGAATGACGCGGGGCGGCTCAGGATGAGCACCGGCCGCTCATTCTGAGGGAGCGTAGCGACCGAAGAATCCCAGCAAACGGGCGGAGTAATTGCTTCCGTAGGTTTGCTGGGATGTTTCGCTGACGCTCAGCATGAGCGCAAAGCGCTCATTTTTAATTTCCATTCCCTCCCCTCTTCCAAACAATGGAAGTTGTTTTTTTTCTTTCCCCTCTTTACAAAATTCCGAATTTATAGTATGATAATAAAAAATCACATCGGGAGAAGATCATGTCCAAGAAAAACAAAAAGGCCGAAGAAAACGGCCAAAAAATGACGATCTACGAATATGAACAGAAGTATGTGCGGCGGCAGAACGTCAAGGGCGCCAAGGTCTTTTTGCGCGTCTTTGCCGCGATCTTGGGTGTGTTCCTGTTTGTCCTGCTCTTTCTGACCGCCCTCCGCGTCTATGATATCAACAAGTACGCAGGCTACGCGACGGGCGCCGTCTGTCTCATTCTCTACATCTTCATCTTCGTCATTCCGCTCATCAAGATCCTCCGTGCGCCCTATTTCATGACGAACGTCAACGCCCAGACGGCCTCTTCCGCCCAGCGGCACAATCGCAAGGTGCGGCAGGATATCGCCGATAAGATGATCAATTTCACGGCACGGGTCGAGGGCGTGGGCTGGTATGATTCCGAACTCGTCGGCAAGCTCGCCATTGCAAGGAACGCGGGTGACGATGAAGCGCTCAAAGAACATCTCACCGCCCTCTACAAGGGTTCGGTGAAAAAGACGGCAAAATCGCTCATCATGAAGAGCTCCATGCGCTCGGCGATGTACTCCGCCCTGTCGCAGTCGGAGCGCATCGACGCCGCGCTCGTCATCGCCGTCAACACGCAACTCATCAAGGACCTCGTGTTTTTGTACGGCTTCCGCCCTTCCGACGTCAAACTCGCAAAGATCTTCGTCGCCGTCATCAAAAATGCGATGATCGCGCTCGGGCTCGGCGGGCTCAACGTCGGGAACGCCGTCGTCAAGACGATGGGCGACGCCGTCAAGGGCATCCCGATTTTGGGGAACCTCATCTCCACGATCGTCGATTCCTCGGTTCAGGGCCTCGCGAACGGCACGCTGACCGCCATCATCGGCTTCCAGACGATCAAATATCTCAATGCGGAATACAATTTGCAGAACATCCTCGACGGCATCGACGTCAGTGAGTCGGAAGCGGAATTGCAGGAGACCTGCACCGAGCTCGAAACGCAGCTCAAAAAGCGCAAAAAGCTCGCCCCCGCTGTCTGATTTTTTGGGGAAGGACGACAAAAATTTTTTCCGTTTCCCCTTGACGTTGTCGCATAATTATGCTATAATAATGCCACAATAGCATAAGATGCTATGGAGGTGAAACATGCCGCAGATCATTCCGATCCGAGATTTGAGAGACACGACCAAGATTTCCGAGATGTGCAATGCGACCAACGAGCCGATTTTCGTCACGAAAAACGGCTATGGCGACATGGTCGTCATGAGTATGGCCGCCTACGAGGAGCGGCTTGCGCAGGTCGAAATGTATTCCAAGATCATGGAAGGCAAGGCGCAGGCCGACCGCGGAGAACTCACCGACGGCCCCGCCGCACTTGCAAAATTGAGGGCGAGGTATGACAAGTAAATACAGTTTTCGTCTCACCCCGCTTGCCGAACAGGACATTGACGGGGTGCTCGCTTATATATCGGAAACACTCTGCAACGGAAAGGCCGCGATCGACCTGTTGAACGAGATAGAACGCGCGATCGGAACGATTTGCGAGTTTCCGTATTCGGCCGCCGATTGTCGGATCTTTCTCGTGACAGATGAACATATCCGCCATGTCCTCATAGACAACTATGTTTTGATCTACGAGATCAATGAGGCGGAAAAAAGCATCGATATCCTTCGTTTCCGCTATACACGCATGGATCCCGCCTCTTTTACCCGATAATTTTCTATCCCATATCTATACAAGAAAAATCGCCCTGTGGGGCGATTTTTTTCTGCAACTTGTTATTCGATTTCGATGAAGTTGCTCTCTTTCTTTTCCTCGGGGCCCTTCTTGGGAACGGTGAGGGAAAGAATGCCGTTTGCGTACTTCGCCTTGATCTGCTCGCGGGTGATGTCGTTGCCGACATAATAGCTCCTCGACGTCTGCTCGCGGATCTCCCGACGCAGATATTTCTTGCCTTCCTCTTCCCTCTTCTGCTTTTCGGCACTGACGGTGAGGTACCCGTTTTCGAGGCTCACCTTGATCTCATCCTTGCCGTAGCCGGGAAGTTCCAAGTCGAGCTCGTAGGCGTTTTCGGTCTCCTTGATGTCGGTGCGGAGCTCGCGGTTGCTCTCTTCAAAGAACATGGGTTTGAAGAAGTCGTCAAAGACGTCAAAGAGGTCGTAGTTGTTTTGTCTGGTTTGAAGTTCGTGTTTCATAATTTGATTCCTCCTGTTTTCGAAGGAGGCTGCGGTGGAGCGGAAAAGACCGACACCCGCCGCTTCCTTTGTTCACTTCTATTATACCGCTCTTTTGCGCTTTTCAAACGGATTTTTGCAAAGAATTTGCTATGATTTGAATATAACGTATGTTATATAACATATGTTGTTGATTAGTTTTGACACCTTCTCTGCCCCCCTCTCGCCCCGCGCGCATTCTTGTTGCTCTAAGCGCGGCACGAGCGGGCACAGCCCGCGAAGTAAGAATCCCGGCAAACGGGCGGAGTAGTTGCTTCCGTAGGTTTGCCGGCCTTCGCATTCGCTCAGGATGACGCAATCGGAGTGGTTCGTATTCGCCCCGCGAGATTCTTCGGGTCAAGTCATCGGACTTCGTACAGCCACCGCCGCTCAGAATGACGCGGGGCGCTCAGCATGAGCGCACGGCGGGGCGCCGTGTGTTCTTTGACGTCATAAAGAGCGTTGGAAAACATGATTCCAATTCACAAAAACAGAAAAATTTTTGCAAAAAATTCAAAAAAGTATTGCAAAATTTTTTGATTTGATGTATAATAGACTTTCAACGAATCAATTCAAAGGGGAATCTTATGATAAAAATCAATTTCAACGACCAAACCATCTCCGTCGTGGAGGGAACGCGCGTACTCGACCTCGTCGACAAGAAGGAGAGAAAAAATCTCGTCGTCTGCCAAGTCGGGTCGCAGGTCAAGGAACTCAACTACCGTCTCTCCGAAAAGAACGACGGCATGACCGTCAAACTTCTCAATCTGAGCAATGAGGAAGCGGGCAGGGCGTACAGCGCAACGCTGCGCTACATCGTCGCGATGGCGTTCTACAATCTCTATCCCGACGTCAAGATCCGCTTCTCCTACAACGTCTCGCGCTCCATCTCCTGCCAAGCGCTCACAAAGAGCTTCAACATGTCGCACGCGTTCGATGCCATCGTCACGGAAATGCAGCGCATCATCGACGCCGATCTTCCCATCGAGCGGGTCACGGTGACGATCGAAGAGGCGACCGAGATCTACAAAAAGTTCCACCTCGACGACAAGATCGACATCTTAAAGTACCGTCCCGAAAAGACCGTTCATCTCTACAAGTGCGGCGAATACTACAACTATCTGCACACCTACATGCTTCCCTCCACGGGCTGCATCCATCACTACAACATCACGCCTTACAGCCCCGGTATCGTCATCCAATATCCCCGCCACGACTTCGACACCAACATTCCCGAGTTCGAGGAGGAATCCGTCTACTGCCGTTCCTTGCAGCGGGCGTACGATTGGGCGGTCAAGACCAAGGTCCAGACGGTCACGGACATCAACCGCGTCATCGAAAAGGGCCAGACGCTCGAATTCGTGCAGATGTGCGAGGCATATCACAACCGCCAGCTCGCACGGCTCGGCGACATGATCGAGAGCGACATCGAGAATGTCCGCCTTGTCGCGATCGCGGGGCCGAGTTCGAGCGGCAAGACGACCTTCTGCAACCGTCTCCGCATCGAGCTCATCTCCCGCGGCATCAACCCCGTCACGATCTCGATGGATGACTTCTATTTCGAGAAGGACAGGATCTCCAAGATCCAAGGCAAACCCGTCGACCAACTCGATCTCGAACACACCAACTGCCTCGACATCGAACTCTTCAACAAGTGCCTCTTCGACCTCATCAACGGCGAAGAAGTCACGCTCCCCCGCTTCAATTTCCAGACGGATAAGCGCGAAGCGGGCAAGACCATCCGCGTCGAGCAGAACGTGCCCATCATCATCGAAGGCATCCACGCCCTCAACGAAAAACTGACCAAGTCCATTCCGAAACATCAAAAATTCAAGATCTATATCGCGCCACACGCCCAGCTCAACGTCGACAATCACTCCCCGCTCTCCGTCACGAATGCGAGGCTCATCCGCCGCATCGTCCGCGACATGCAGTTCAGAAACTGCTCCGCCGCCACGACGATCGACATGTGGCAGTCGGTGCGGAACGGCGAATTCCGCTGGATCTATCCCAACCAGGAAAATGCCGACTTTGTGTTCAATTCCAGCCTCGGGTATGAGCTCTGCGTGCTCAAAAAGCTCGCCATGGAAGCGCTCACCAAGATCGAGCCCACCGCGCCGCAGTACCTCACCGCCAACCGCCTCATCAAGGTGTTGAAGTACTTCCATGAGATCGACGACGACTCGATCATCCCCTGCAACTCCCTCATCCGCGAGTTCATCGGCGGCAGTTGCTTCGATGTTTAACTTGTCTGAAACATCAAAAAACGACCCTATGGGGTCGTTTTTTGAATGAAAAATGAAAAATGAAAAATGAAAAATGAAAAATTGAGGCGGGGAATATTGAGAATGGAGCGGCGGGCATTGCGCCCGCCGCGCTCATGCTGAACGCATGTGAAGCATCCCGTTAAACACACGGGGCAACATTTATTGTCCATTGGAGTCCGCCCGTTTGCTGGGATTCTTCGCTACGCTCAGAATGAGCGTGGCGGCACATATGCCGCACGCGAATGCGGTGACCCACCCCCCCCCACCCCCCTCCCGAGGAGGGGGCATGCGCACGGCGTGCCTCTCATGCCTTCCCTCGGGGGAAGCGTCGCGGGTTCGATTTCCTTCACCTTTTTTTATTCGGCATTGCCGTTGAAATACGGTTTCATCATGGCGGGCAGGAAGAGGGTGCAGAACGTCTTGGTGCGTTCCTCAAAGCTGTATGCGCCGCCCGACATGTCCCAGCAGAGCATTTCGCCGTAAATGACGTCCGTCAAGGCATCGGCGAGCGCGTCGATGGGCGTGTCCTCTCTGAGTTCGCCCCGCTCGACCCCCTGTTTCAGCATTCCCCTCATGGAATCCCGATCCATGCGCAGTTTTTCCCTGTCGTAAGGGTTTTCCACGAGGTCGGGGTCCACGGTATTGCGCACCCACTCCTGACAGAGTTTGAGCCCGTCCCGTTCGATATGTCCCGAAAACGTCACCATGTAGAAGGTCAGCCGATCCATAAACGGCCCGACGTGGCTCTGCGCCTGTTCATAGATCTCATGGAACATATCGTGGCTCAACGCAAAGACGACATCCTCTTTGCGCTTGAAGTAGGTGTAGAACGTCCCGTTTGCAACGCCGCACGCCCTTGTGATCTCCTCGACGGAAGTGTTGACGAGCCCCTTTTCGCGGATGAGAACCCTTGCCGTCTCCAAGAGTTTCCGCTTTGTCTCCAAGGCGGCGAGCTTCCGATTCGTCAGTTTTTCGCACATAAGTCCTCCGTTTTTTGCCGCCGCACGCAGCTGTGCGGCCTTTTCTCTGAGCGCGGCATAGGCCGCAGAGGGTTCGTCGATCGTGAGAACGGTCTGTTCCATCGGGCAGAGCCCCGTCCCCTCACGGTTGATGATCTTGGGCGTCAGCGCGGCATATTCCGCATGGATCCCGTAGTGTTTCAGCACGGCGAGGCCGCTCTCCGAGAGTACCTCGGCAAAGACGCCTTTCACGCCCATGAAAGCGTACAGCATGGCGGCAGCTTTGCCCACGATCCTGTCTGCGGCACAGGCGCCGTGCAGGTTTTCCCCCTGCGCGATCCACTCCAAGAGGGGGCGGATGCCCCGCGCCCGACTTGTGAGGATAGAATCGTCTTTTTGCGCAATACATGTCAAATTTTCGGCTTCGAGCCGCTCGCGCAGACGGGCAAGCGCGGTCAGAATTTCGGCCATACTGTCCCCTCACTCCTTGTCTTTGAGGAGGAGCAGACGCAACCCCATGACGGCAAAAGGGCCTGTTCGATCATGATACTTTACCTCCGATTTGATTGGATAGTTTGATTATAGCACATTCATTGAATGAAAGTCAATGATTTTTAGTCAATAAAAAAGATCCGACCGAAAAAAGGCGGAATGGAGGAAAGGCGTCATGTCGCCCCGCGTCATTCTGAGCGTCGCGGGTTGTAAAGAGTATGGGGGCAATTCCGAAGAATCTCGCGGGGCGAATACGGACCATTACGATTGCGTCATCCTGCCCCGCCCGCGTTCTATTCACGTCTAAGGGCGGCACGAGCGCCCAAAGGCGCGAAGTAGCCGACGCTGTCCTTGCGTCGTGTCGAAGGATCCGCCTTATTTGCTGCGGTGATGGTTCGACTACGCTCACCATGACGCGATTGGGAAAAGTGCCGTAGAAACGTGCGGCGAGATGCTTCGGACACGCTTCCGTAGACTACGTTTATAGTCCGCGGCTCAGCATGACGCCGCACACAGTTGCTCCGTGGGTCTCATGGGATCCTTCGGCTACGGCTCAGAATGAGCGGCGGGGCGCAAGGGCGCCCCGCCGCGTTCAAAATCACAAATCGATTTATTCGAGATAACTGCCCGTGGCGCTGTTTTTCACGCGGAAGATCTCGACCTCCGCGCCCGTGTCGGCGTCGAGGTAGACGAGGTACTGCTCTTCCCCCGCGTTGCAGGCGAACTCGTAGCAGAGCACCCGTCTGCCGCCGACGGGAATGACGGCGAGGTTGCAAGCGGTGACATTCAGTTCCCCGGAGAGGAGCTCTTTCGCCTCCGCCTCGGAGAGCCCTGCCTTGCCGCTGTGCTTCTCGTTATTGAGGAGATACCCCCTCGCGTCGATGCCGACGACCCTGCCCTTGGACTCGCAGACGCGCACGCGGATGACTTCGGGATAGATCCTCGCGCCGCCCTCCTTGGCAACATAGGTGATGTTGGCGACCATGCCCGCGTCGGAGAGCCACACGGCCTCGACGTTTTCGATGCCGAGCCCGCTCAAAAATTCCTTGGCGAGCTTGTCGCAGGTATCGAGCGCAAAGTTCTTTTCTGTACAGTTTTCATAACAATCGAAGAATGCGAGCTTGCCGCCGTTCTTGGTGATCTCGGCGAAGATCTCCATGCCGTTTTCGTCCTTTAAGATGAAGTTATAGCAGGTGACATCGCTTGCCGTTGTCTCGCCCGTGAAGGTCACCTCCCCGACATGGTATGCCGAAAAATACTCTCTCGCCTTGGATTCGGCCTCGGCTTCGGTGATCTCGGGAAGGTCGGACAGCCTGTTTTCGCCGATATTGCCCTCTTTTGCGAAGGGAGCGTCGACGATCTCCTCGGCCTGTTCGTGGATGCCGCCGCCGATCGAGCCGAAGCTCTCGGACATGGTACCCTCATTTCCCGTGATGAAGTCCATCACATCGCTCTGCGTCATGTGCGTCGCGAGCTCGTTGAGTTCGCCGCACACCTTTTGATTGACGGTGTAGAGGTTCATGATCCGCTCCTTCTGGGCGCTCGTGAGCGTCTTGCCCTCGGAGAGGCGGGCGAGCATGCTGCTCGCAAAATTGTTCGTTTCGTTAACAAACGAGGAGATGTCCGTGCTTGTCGCCGCGTCCACGGGAAGGCGTTCGAGGGCGCTCTCGATGAGGGCGCTGTCGACAAGGATGTTCGTCAAAAGTTTCCTCTGTTCATCGACGCCCGAGGAGATGCGGAGCTTGGAGAGATTGTTATCCATGTCTTCGGAGACGGAGACGAGCTCATAGAGCGTCGTGCGGGCGCCCGTTTCGCCGATACCGGCCATGTCGTTGAGGCGGAAGGCCCCGGCCGTGACGACGGTCCCGAGGACAAGGGTGGCAACGCCGAGCGAGATAACGGCGGCGAGCCAGCCCCCGAAGCCGCGGCGGTTCTCCTTGCGGGCCGTCTTTTGTTCGCGGCGGTGCTTTCTGTCCGAAGCCCTGCGCTCGTGCGCCGCGCGGCGGGAGGCCATTTTGTTCTCTCTCGCCTTCTCGCGGGCGGCAGCTTTCTGACGTCTGAGGGCGATGCGCTCCTTCTTTTCGCGCTCGATCCTCTTCTGCCGCTCGGCCTTGGTCTCATTTCTGAGGAGTTCCTTCCGCGCGGCACGCTCGGCCTTGCGCTCGATCCTCTTTTCCTTGATGGCGGCCCTTTTGTCGAGCTTCTTCTGCTTACGCTCGGCCTTTTTTTCGGCGACCATGGCCTTTTTGTCGAGCTTCTTTTGCTTGATCTCCGCCTTCTTTTCGATTTTTTTCTGTTTTAAGGCGATCTTGTCGGCCTTCTTCTCCTCCTTTTGCGCTTCCTTCTTCTTGGCCTTTTCAAGGCGCTTCTCGGCCGCCGCCTTCTCCTTCTTTTCGGCCTT
Organism: uncultured Clostridia bacterium; assembly: GCA_947629605.1. Taxonomy (GTDB): domain Bacteria; phylum Bacillota; class Clostridia; order Christensenellales; family Borkfalkiaceae; genus Gallimonas. Next base: position 8,747 of record CANREK010000029.1, read on the forward strand.
GGAGAGCGCCGTGCGCTTTCCGCTTCCCTTCGTCGTGCCCGACTTCTTGGGCGAAGCCGTCTTTTTCGTCGAAGTCGTCTTTTTGGTCGTCTTTTTGACGGCGGGAGCCTTGGCAGTCCCGTTCACCGTCTCTGCGGTATATCCCTCGACGCGTTCCACCTTTTCGGCGCCGCTCGATACGTTATTTCCGATTTTCTTTTCCATGATTTTCCCTCCTTATATGGCAAAGACATGCTTGCCGATGACGACGACCGTCTTGCGGTTGAAGATCCACGAACTCGTCGCAACGGCGGGGTTGTAGTAGTAGAGACACCCGTAGGTGGGATCCCAGCCGTTCATGGCGTCACGCGCCGCGTTGTAGGCCGTTTGGTCGGGTTCGAGATTGATCTGCCCGTCGGAGACCGCAGTAAACGCGCCGTTCTGGTAGACGACGCCCGCGATCGTGTTGGGGAAGGACTTGCTCTTGACGCGGTTCATGATGACCGCGCCGATGGCGACCTGCCCGGTGTAACTCTCTCCCCGCCCTTCCGCATAGATGCACTTTGCAAGTACATATAGATCGGAAGAGGTGTACGAAGAGCTTCCCGAAGAAGAACCCGAGCCAGAGGAGCCCGAGGGCCCCGACGAACTTCCGCCGCCGTTCAAAGCGTTGTAGCTGTCGTTCATGCCGAGCGCCGCAAAGGTCGCTTTGCCGACGATGCCGTCCGCCGTCAGGCCGTTCTTCTTCTGAAAGGCGATGACCGCCTTTTTGGTACCCGCGCCGAAGATGCCGTCCACGGCGCCCGTATAGTAGCCCCACTGTTTTAATCTGCGTTGGACTTCCTTCACTTCGCCGCCCGTGCTCCCCTGTCGGAGAACAGCGGCGTCTACGGCAAGCTCAAACGCCGTATCGGCTGTGGGCTGTGCGGTGAGCGTATACGCCGCGACGCCCGTCGTGACTGCCGCAGTGAGAGCGAGAGCCACAGCGCCGATTGCCAAAAACTTCTTCATAATTTCCTCCTTACGCACAATGTGCGCAAGGTGAAAACTTTTATGCATGTGTCACGTTTGGAGGGCGTGCGGGTATTTAATTAAAAATTAAAAATGAAAAATTAAAAATTGTGGTGGGAATGATTTGGAATGACACCCCCTCAGTCACGCAAGGGCGCGTGACAGCTCCCCCTCCAAGGGGGAGCCAAGCGTCTCTTGCCCACCCCTTGAGGGGTGGGTGCCCCGTAGGGGCGGAAGGGGTGCACAAAAAAACGGCCATTTTGGCCGTTTTTTGCAACATAAGTATCAAATTTCAGTTGTCATTGGGGCGGCGCATCGTGAGAGAGATGCGTCCCTTTTTCTCGTCCGCGTCGAGCACCCAAACGGTGACGACATCCCCCACCGACAACACTTCCGACGGGTGACGGATGAACCGATCGCAGATCTTGGAGATGTGCACGAGGCCGTCTTGGTGCACACCGATGTCGACGAATGCGCCGAAGTCGATGACGTTCCTGACCGTGCCTTTGAGCTCCATGCCCTTTTTGAGGTCCTTGATGTCGAGCACGTCCGTCCTCAACACGGGGGCGGGAAGTTCGTCGCGGGGGTCGCGGCCGGGCTTCATGAGTTCGGTCACGACGTCGCGGAGCGTGGGAACGCCGACGCCGCATTCCTTTGCCGCCCTCTCTTCCCCGTAGCCCTTGACGCGGTCGCGGAGAGAGGCAATCTTCTGCGCCTTGACTTCGGCCATCGTGTAGCCGCAGATGGTGAGAAGTTTTTCGGCCGCCGCATAAGATTCGGGGTGCACGGCGGTGTTGTCGAGCACCTCTTCGCTCTCGGGCACCCGCAAGAAGCCCGCGCACTGCTCAAACGCCTTGGCG
>CANREK010000030.1 GCA_947629605.1 uncultured Clostridia bacterium
CGCCCATCGGCAAGGACGACAGCGAAAACGTCGAGCGCAAGCGCTTTTTGGAGCCCAAGACGCCCGACTTCGAGGTGCCCTATCATCTCGATATCTTGGAAAAACTCGGGGGCATCGACATCGACAGCGCCCGCCGCACGAGCGGACAGGGATTCTACTATCTGACGGGCGACATCGCGAGACTGCACTCCGCGGTCCTCACCTATGCGCGGGACTTCATGATCGATAAGGGCTTCACCTACTGCATTCCGCCCTACATGATCCGCTCCTCCGTCGTCTCCGGTGTCATGAGCTTTGAGGAGATGGACGGCATGATGTATAAGATCGAGGGAGAGGACCTGTACCTCATCGGCACGAGCGAACACTCCATGATCGGCCGCTTTATGGGGCAGACCGTCGACGAAAAACAGCTCCCCCTAACGCTGACGAGCTATTCGCCCTGTTTCAGAAAGGAGAAGGGCGCCCACGGCATCGAGGAGAGGGGCATCTATCGCATCCATCAATTCGAAAAGCAGGAGATGATCGTCATCTGCAAACCCGAAGAGAGCGAGGCGTGGTACGAAAAATTGTGGCAGTATACGGTGGAACTCTTCGTCTCCATGGGCATTCCCGTGCGGCAGCTCGAATGCTGCTCGGGGGACCTTGCCGACCTCAAATACAGGAGCTGCGATGTCGAGGCGTGGTCGCCCCGCCAGCAGAAATATTTTGAGGTGGGGTCCTGTTCCAACCTCACCGACGCACAGGCACGCAGGCTCGGCATCCGCTATAAGACGGACAAGGGCACGGCGTATGCGCATACGCTCAACAATACCGTCGTTGCGCCGCCCCGCATGCTCATCGCGTTCGTGGAGAACCACCTGAACGCCGACGGCAGTGTCGAGATCCCCGAAGTCCTTTGGCCTTACATGGGCGGGAAAAAGAGGATCGATGTAAAAATTTGAGAATTAAAAATTAAAAATGAAAAATTGAGGTGGGGGAATGCATAGCGTGCGCCGCGGCGCACGCTCATGCTGACCCTGAGCGTAGCCGAAGGGGAAGCATCCCATTAAACCTACGGAGCACAATGTTACTCCGCCCGTTTGCCGGGATTCTAACTTCGCGCCAAGAGCGGCGCTCGTGCCGCCCTTAGACGCCATAAAGAACGTGCGGGCGGGGCGGTTCGCTACGCTCCCTCAGAATGAGCGGGGTTGCTCATTCCCATCGCCCTTGCAAAGAAATGTTCGAAACTATTCCCAATCTACTGCGCGTGGCAGGGTCTCCCTGCCTAAGCGCACCCTATTTGGTACCCTACGGGAACCTTAATGTCTGAATGAAAGGCGGAGCTGGTGGCAGCGGAGTAAAAGTGAATTACGGGAATTAACCCCTCGATGAATTCTTTTCGCTCTTGAAAAGAATTCATCGAAAGATTTTGTATGCAGTATGTCTTTTTCGATATAGAATGCGCGTGCGTATTCAAAAATGTGGCAAAGATGTGCGCGTTCGGATATGTTGTCACGGACGCCGATTTTGCCGTACTCGAAAAAGAGGACATCCTCATCGATCCGCGCGGGAAATTCCGCCTCACCGACCGCAAGGGCAAGGAGGGGCTGGTGCTTCCCTATGAGTATGAGGACTTCAAAAAATACCCGCCTTTCCCCGCGGCGTACCGAAAAATCAAGCACTTATTGGAGAATAAAGAGGCCATCGTGCTCGGCCATGCGACGCTCAACGACGTCAATTATCTCAATCTCGAAACCAAGCGCTACCATCTTCCCTCCTTCCGTTTCAAGTGGCACGACACGCAGTTCTTTTGGATGAATACCGAAGAGAGCTACGAGCGGCAGGTGGGGCTCGGCGTCATGGCGGAGGCCCTCGGGGTGGAATTCACGCCGCACCGCGCCGTCGACGATGCCTTCGCCACGATGAAGGTCTGCGAAGCGCTCTGCCGCCGCGAGGGGGTCAATGTGCCCGAGCTCGTCGAAAAATACGGCATCCGTGCGGGGAAGATCGACAATTATCAGATCAAGACGCCCGATTCCGTGGGGCTCCGCCGCCACATCGAGGAGAAGGCGACCCAAAAGGCGGAGCACGCCAAGGCGCACGAGGCATTCTACCGCGTCGTCAACAAGCACATGAACAGGCGCAAGAAGGGGGGCACCCTCGAAGGGAAAGTATTCTGCTTCTCCAAGGATGTCGAGGATGAAGTGGAGATCTCCACCAAACTTGTCCGCGCCATCTTTGAGGCGGGCGGAAAGTACACTTCGCACCCCGGGGAATGCAACGTCTACATCGCCCGCGGCAAGGGCGGCGTCAGATACCAGAGCGCGATGGGCGTCGGCGCGGCGTTCATCCCCCTCGACCAGATCGAGGCCGCCATGATGGCAGAATAACAGGGATTCGATCAAATCGTCTATGGATTCTCTTCCCGAAAAATTTTTGAAACGCATGCAGGAAAGGCTGGGTGAAAGTTACCCCGCCTTTTTGGCATCCTATGAAAATCCGCCCGTCAAGGGGCTCCGCGTCAACACGCTCAAACTTTCCCGCGAGGCGTTTTCCGCACTTGCGCCCGCGGAATTTTGTCTCGGCGACGAGATCGGCGAAAGCGGGTTCTACACCGAGGGGGAAAAGCTCGGCGCCCACCCCTATCACTTTATGGGGCTCTTTTACATGCAGGAACCCTCGGCGATGACCGTCGGCGATCTCTTGGAAAACTGCGGCCCCCGCGTGCTCGACCTCTGCGCCGCGCCCGGCGGAAAAACCACACATATTGCGCAAAAAATGGGGGGCGAGGGGATCCTTATAGCCAATGAGATCGACTACGCGCGGGCGAAAATTTTGTCGGAAAATGTCGAACGCATGGGCATCAAAAATTGCGCCGTCGTCTCTGCGGACCCCGAGACGCTTGCCCGAAAATTTCCCGCATATTTCGACCTCATCCTCGTCGATGCGCCCTGCTCGGGCGAGGGGATGTTCAAAAAGGAGAAAAGCGCCATTCCCGAATGGAGCGAGGAGAATGTCAAAATGTGCGCCGCGCGGCAGAAAGGCATCCTCGACTGCGCCGCACGCATGCTCCGCACGGGCGGGCAGATCGTCTATTCCACCTGCACCTTTGCCGAGGAAGAGGACGAGTGGCAGATCGACGGATTTTTGGCGGCGCACCCCGATTTTTCGCGACTTATGCAGCGAAAACTCTATCCGCACGAGTTCAAGGGCGAGGGGCATTTTGCGGCGTTTTTGGAGAAGTCGCCCGCCCCCGCCGACCCCCGCCTCAAACCTTTCCATATTCAAAAAAACGCGGCGGCGAAGAGGGCGTTCGCGGCGTTCTGCGCCGACTTTTTCGGCGGATTTGTCCCCGAAGGCGACATCCACACCCTCGCGGACGGCAGGATGTACCTCGTTCCCGAGGGCATGCCCGACCTCACGGGCGCCCATCTCCTGCGGGTCGGCGTTGCGCTCGGCGAATGGGACGGCAAAAATTTCAAACCCGCGCATGCCCTTGCGATGGCGTTCGGCGAAAAGGCAAAGAAAAAGATTCCCCTCACGATGGAGGAGGCGAAAAGATATCTGCGCGGTGAAACGCTTGCCCGTGACGCCGAAAACGGCTGGACGGTGCTCGTTTTGGATGGCTTCCCGCTCGGCCTCGGCAAGGCCGTCGGCGGCACCGTCAAGAACCATTACCCCAAGCCCTTGCGTTTGCGGGATTGAAGAGGGGCGTTACTCCGTAGGTTTAATGGGATGCTTCACATGCGTTCAGCATGAGCGGCGGGACAGTGCCCCGCCGCATTCCAAATTATCCACCGCATTTTTCATTTTTAATTTTTAATTTTCAATAAAAAAACACCCCCTCGGGATGAGGGGGTGAAGTTTTTTACTCATTGTAAGGATCGTAATCATCCTTGGGTGCTTTTGTTTCCTCCGCGGGTTCGGCGGGAGCTTCCGTCACGGGTTTGAGATTCTTTGCCTTCTTGACCTTCTTGGCCTTCTTGGCGGGAGCGCCGTTCTTGCGTCTCTTGCTGAGGACCGCGCGGACGATGACTGCCACGACGGCGACGATGGTCACGATCGCGAGGATCGAGGAAGAGAGCACGAGCCAGATGTTCGTCTGGGAATCGGCAGCCGTGTCGGTCTCGTCATCGGTGTCGGTATCGGCGTCGGTGTCGGGCTCGTAGGGCGTGACGCTCTCTTCGAGCGGGGTATAGTCGAGATAGATCGAGTAGGAAGGATTTGCGCCTGCGCCGTAGACACGGCCGTCGGTGTCGAAGCACTTCAAGTAGACCGTGCCTTCGCTGTGCGAGGACTGCGTGTAATTCTGCCATCTGCTGTACTCTACGCCGTCGTGCTCGCTGTCGTGGCGGAGATAGTTCGCCGAATCATAGAACGTGAAGGTGTAGTAGAGAGCAAGTTCGCCTCTGAGCTTTTCGGGATCGCTCTCGTCGAGGTTGCTGTCCGATTCGAGAAGGAGATCCTGCGCCTCGTCGCGGAGACTGTCGTAGTTGGAGACGGAGGCGGAGTTGTAGGCGTCAAAGAACACATATCCGCCCGCGGGGATACTGCTGTTCTCGTCGAAACGGTCGCCCGCCCAAACTTCGATACGGTAGGTCTTGGCGCTGCTGCCCGTGCGGACATAGAAGTTGACGGTCGCCCACTTGTCGCCCGTGCCGCTGACCTTGATGACGCTCTCGTAAGCGGAAGCGTTCAGTGCCGCATAGTCGTAGTGAAGGATGGACTTCTCTTGATAGGTCGAGGGCAGCTGGTACACGCGCTGCGAGTAGGTGTAAGTGCCGTCGGTGTTTTCGGTGCGGTAGCCGTAGTACCCGTTATTATTATAGTAGAATGCAACGACGCCGCTCTCGGTGAGGAGATTCTTTGTGCCCTCTTCCACGGTATAGTTGTTGAGGTTGGCGTAGAACTTCTTATCCGTCGTGTCGGCAGAGGTGTAGAGGCCGTTGGATTCGAGATAATAGAGGACATCCGTCTTTTTGTTGAAGTCCGCGCTGTCGGGGTCGCAGCGGAGAATGTTGCCGTCATCGTCATACCAATAGGTCCACTTGGGAACGGAGGGAGCAAGTTTTTTGTTGAGCCCGCCGGTGGGATCGGAGGAATCGATGAGGTAGACATACGCCGTGGTGTTTTGGGCGACCTTGACGCGGAGGGAAATGCGCTGTGAGGTGTTGGCCGAGATCGAGGTCTCCATCGTACGGCTGAAATATCCGTAGGGAGCGGTCGAATGATCGGTGCGGGTGTTCATGATGACGAGGGGCTGGTTGGCCTCGACGGGACCCGTACCGCCCTGTTCGCCGAAGATCTTGCCCCACCATTCGTTGGGATCGGTGGTCGAGCCCGCGATGTTGTTGAGCTTTGCCGCCCAAGCGGGAGCATCTTCGCCCTGCGCGGTCTCCATATAGGTCTTGGCATATTCCTTTCTGAGAAGGCCTGCCTCAACGCCATCGGGCTTCTCGTTGGCCTTGCCGTCTTTATCGAAGATGTTGGACCCCGCGACGCCGCCGATGAAGGAGGAGGGAGCCGCAAGCTCTTCCTTGATGTTGGAGGAAGCTTCCGCCGTGTCGAAACGGGTGTCGTTCTTGACGGTGGAGGTGAGGGTGACCTTCTTTGCATAGGTGCCCGTGGAGGCGTAGCTGTACTGCGTCTTGGTGAGCTCCATCACCTTGAAGTCGGTGAAGGCGGCGTACCCGTCGGCGTAGCTCGAAGCATCGGTCCCCTGCACGGTCGTCGTGCCGAAGGTGAATTTGAGGTAGAACGTCTTGGTGAGGTCGGTATCGTTGGAGACGATGAAGAAGCACTGCACCCAGCCGTCGTAGATATCGGTGAGGTCGTCGTTGATCGTGACGGGGGAGACCGTCTTGCTGTCGAAGGGGGAGATGGCCGTCGTGTTGTCGCCGTCGACGAGCGTGACGCCCGCGCCCGACCTTCCCGTGGGCACATCCCACGTCTTGACGAAGAAGGAGACGAGTTTGCGCGTATTTGCGGGAAGGGTGAAGGTGCCCGCCGTCGACTCGTCGTTATTTTTCATCGTGGCCGTGTAGGCCGCGCCGTTGGTGGAGAGGAGCATGAGAACGTTGGTATTGTTCTTTTCCTCTTCGCTGTTGCCGAAGGGGAACTCTGCGAAGTCCTTTTCGAACACGGCTTTGAGGTAGCTGTTGCCCATGCCTTCTTTGAGCTGTTGATAGGTGTACAGGCCGACGACGCTCTGCTTGTCCCTGGGCGTCGTGCCGTCGTTGCGATTGTCCTTGATGAAGGATTCGTACGTTGTCCGCCCCGAGACCTCGGTGGTGAGGGCGTAGTCGAGCGAGACGGCATTCGTGCTTGTATCGAATTTGAGATCGGCAAAGTCCTCGGAGAGAAGGTCGAGCGCATAGGCGGTCTTTTGCGGATCCTTTTGCTCGTCGCGGTTGAAGAGCTTGTCGTCGGGATCGGAGTTGATGTTGCAGCTGTAATCGTTGCCGATGCCGAGTTCCTTGACCTTTGCCTCGTAGTCGGAGGCCTTCATCTTGGTGACGGTGACGTCGTCGAAGAAGGCGTAACCCTCGACATTTTCGTAGCGGTTATCGGAAGAGGTGCCCTGCCCGAGCCCGAGCTTGATGCGGAAGGTCGTGCTCGCATAGGTGTTGGCGCGGATATAGACGGTGTACTGCTGCCATTCGCCCCGCGTGTTGATGTTTTTGATCTGCATCTCGGAGAGGGTCGTGCCGCCGACGGTGTTGATGACGCCGACATAGGCGCCGCCCTTGGTCTTTAACAGTTCCTTCTCGCCCGAGGTGAGCCCGGTGTCGAACCAGTGATAGAGGTCGTCGGTGCGGACCCAAACGGAGACTTCCGCCGCCGTGCCCGCTTCGAGCGTGATGGTGGTGGAGGAAGTGTAGTACTGCCCGGTGCCGACCACGTTATCGCTATCGCGCCTGTTGTGGATCATGAGGATGGACTTTTCCTTCTCATCCGCGCCGGGTCTCGGCGTGGGGGTGAGCTTGCTCTCATCCTTGACTTCGGCCTTGTCGTATTGATCCTTGAAGTCGGCCTTGAAGAATTGGACATCCTCGTAGTCGATGGAGTAGCTGACGTATTTGGAGAAATCGTCCGTGGAATCGATGCCGTAGTACTTGTAGAAGATGAGACGGTCGTAGACGTTGGACTCATCCCAATGTGCCTCGGCATAGGCCGCAGCGGCGGAGGTGAGTTCCTTGGCCTTGAAGCTCGTCTTGTTGCGGTCGTTGTCGCCGATCTCCTCCTCGGGCGTGGTGTCGGGCGTCTCGTCGGAGATCAGAGAGGTCTTGGGCCCCATGAGTTGGCTCTTCCACTCCTCGGTATTGACGATACCGGAGGTGGTGAGAGAGGAAGGGGACCCCGACGTGAACGACCAGCTCGTGGGCGAGGAAATAAAGGCACGCTTGTCCTCGAGTTTGGTCTCGCTTTCGCCGTAAAATTCAAAGTTGCCGTTGCGCAGAAGTTGGATATCCGTTGCGGTGGGCGTGGAATCCTCGTCGTCGCCGCCGTTCTCCCCGTTGTCGGTCGTTCCGCCGCAAGCGGCAAGCATGCCCAATGTGAGGGATGCGCACAGAGCCGCGGAGAGCGCTACCAGCGTTCCCCTGCGTTTTCCATGAAAAAAGTGTTTCGCCATGTTTCCATCCTTTTTACGGCAACCGCCCGTGCGGGCAGCCGCCGCTGCATTTTTCGAGTTACGACCCTATTTTAATATAAATTACAATTATTCGCAAGCATTTCCGCATGACTTCGCGGAAAAAAAGAGAAATTTTTTTCAGAACTCACATACTTTTCAAAAAAGAGGGCCCGCAAACGGCGGTCTGCGGGCGGGGAGGGAAAATGCAACACAGGGCAAAAGTGCGGCGGCGCATGTTCAGCGGGGCGCTGCTCGGCACGGTGAACGGACTGTTCGGCGGCGGGGGAGGGATGGTTGCGGTGCCTCTCTTGGAGCGCAGCCTTCCGACGCGCGAGGCACACGCGACGGCCATTGCCGCCGTGCTTCCCGCAACCGTTCTCAGCGGCATCGTCTATCTTCTGACGGGGAGAACGCCGCTCTCCGCCCTCATTCCGACGGCGCTCGGCGTCACCTTGGGGGGCTTTTTCGGGGCGAAACTTTTGCCCGTGCTCCCCGTGCGGGCGGCGGATCTCATCTTCGGCGTTTTGATGCTCGCCGCGGGCATCGGCATGGTCCTCTGATGGCGTTCTATCTCTTTTTGCTCATCGGCGTTGCGGGCGGTCTCTTGGGCGGCATGGGGATGGGGGGAGGCACGGCGCTCATCCCCCTCCTTGTCCTCTTTTGCGGCGTGGAGCAGGGCGTCGCGCAGGGGCTCAATCTGCTCTCCTTCGTGCCGATGTCCGCCGTCGCCCTCACCGTGCATGCAAAGCGCGGGCTCGTGAAGGGGAGAGAGGCGCTCCCCGTCGCCCTGCCCGCCCTGCTCTTTTCCGCCCTCTTCTCGCTGCTCTCCGATTTTTTGCCCTCGGCGGTCTTAAAACTCTCCTTCGGCACCTTCCTCATCCTGCTTTCGCTCATTCGTTTGAAAAATGCCCTGTCCGCGCCCGCGCATGCAAAGATCCGAATGTAATTTTTTGACAAAATGGAAAAAATTTTCAAAAAGGGTATAGACAAAGTCCAAGTCATATGCTACAATATATATGTGGTTTTGTATAATTTGGGGTGAAATAGGGATTTTTCAGCTTTGCCCTTGCGGCAGGAATCCGCAAAAACGCGACAGGTGACATTCATGGAGAAAATTGGGATCATCGATTTGGGGTCCAATTCCGCCCGCTTGGTGATCGTCGGCATCTTCGACGAGAACTACTTCACCGTTCTGGACGAGCTCAAAGAGAGCGTGCGTCTCGGGCAGGATATGGACAGGGATGGCTTTTTGAAGCCGCAGAGAGTGGCGGAGACCATCCGCACGCTCAAAATGTTCAAGCGCCTCTGCGATGCGAGGGGCGTCGACAGGATCATCGCCGTAGCCACTGCGGCCGTTCGCCGTGCCAAGAACCAGCGTTCTTTCCTCGACGAAATTCAGGCGACCGTCGGCATCCGATTCGAGGTGCTCTCCGAGGAGACGGAGGCGACGCTCGTCTACCGCGGCGTCATCAACTCGATGGATATCCCCAAGGGGATCATTCTCGAAATCGGCGGCGGCAGTACCAAGATCATCTACTACAACCGCAGGAGCGTCTTGCAGTACATCTCGCTCCCCTTCGGCGCGGTCACGCTCACCGACCTCTTCAAGGACGACGGCACGCCGCAGCAGCAGACCGAGCGCATCGAAGAGTTCTTTACCGAGCAGTTCAAAAAGATCGATTGGCTCGCACAGGTGGAGCCCGACACGCAGATGATCGGCGTGGGCGGGTCCTTCCGCAATCTCTATAAAATCAACCGTATCGTGCGGAAATACCCCCTCAATACGGTGCATAACTATCAATTCCAGACCGAAGATTTCAATTCCATTTACGAGATGGTGCGCGTGCTCGATGTCGAAAAGCGCAAGCGCATCCGCGGGCTCTCCCCGAGCCGTGCCGACATCATGCCCGCCGCCCTCGCCATCATCAAGGCGTTTACCGACTATCTGCACATCGAATCCTTCACGATCGGCGGTTGCGGCCTGAGAGAGGGCATCATGTTCAACCAAGCGGTGCCCATCACGGTGGAGCGGCCCATTTCCGACGTGCTGTCCTATTCCATCAACACGCACGTCAAGCTCTACGGCTGCAACGAAAAGCATGTCGAAAACACCGTGCACCTTGCCATCCAGCTCTTCAAACAGCTCCGCGTGCTGCATAAGTTCCCGCGGATCTATCTCAAAGTGCTCAAAATCGCGGCAAGTCTGCACGACGCCGGCCGCACGGTCCGCTATTATCACTATCAGGACCACAGCCGCTATCTCATTCTGAACGCGGGGCTCTACGGCGCCACCCACCGCGAGATCGTGCTTGCCGCCTTTGTCGCGGGGTGCCACAAGAAGGAGGACATCACGGCCTCCGAGTGGGCAAAATATAAGGATATCGTCTCGGAAGAGGACCTCGATATCGTCAAAAAGCTCGGGATATTGCTCAGGATCGCCGAAAGCCTCGACCGCAGCGGCATGGGCACCGTCACGGGCATCAACTGCGACGTGCTCGGCGACTCCGTTATCATGAAAACGGAGCTTGCGGGCGACGCGACGCTCGAGATCCGACAGGCCATGCTCGCCGCCCCCGAGTTTAAGAAACAATTCAAGAAAAATCTCGAAATATTGTGAGATTTCGCGCGATTTCTTTTGCTACGCAAAACAAATCCGCGCGAGCGAACGCGCTCTGTTCATCAATCGAGTGGGCCTCGGAAACGTTATTTGCAAGGACATTAAGGTTCCCGTAGGGTACCAAATAGGGTGCGCTTAGGCAGGGAGACCCTGCCACGCGCAGTAATCAGAATGCGTTGCCCACCCCCTTAGTCCCCCTCCTCGGGAGGGGGCATGACACCCCCTCAGTCGCGCAAGGACAGCGCGACAGCTCCCCCTCGAGGGGGAG
>CANREK010000031.1 GCA_947629605.1 uncultured Clostridia bacterium
TTTGTGGTAAAATAAATATGAGGTCATAAAATGTATTCCTATCTTCTGTTTTTGCTCATTCTCATTCCCTTCCTCGCCCTCTCGGCGTATGCGAGCGCGAAGGTCAACTCCACCTATGCAAAATACGACAGCGTTCCCAACCGCTCCCGCATGACGGGGTACGATACCGCCACCCGCCTCATGGCAAGACGCGGGGTCACGGATATCTCGGTCAATCGCGTGGGCGGAAGGCTCACCGACCACTACAACCCCGCCAAAAAACAGGTCAATCTCTCGCAGAGCACCTACGGCTCGGCGTCCGTCGCTTCCGTCGCCGTCGCGGCACATGAGATCGGCCACGTCATGCAAAAACAGAAGGGTTATGTGCCGTATAAGATACGGAATATCCTCGTCCCCATCACCAATATCGGATCAAGACTTGCCCTGCCCGTCATCCTCGTGGGACTGCTTCTCGACATCTTCTGGCAGGCCGTGCCCTACGGCGAATGGGCGGTGTATGTGGGGATTGGGCTCTATGGGCTCTCCACCCTCTTCATGCTCGTGACGCTCCCCGTCGAATTCAACGCATCGCGTCGGGCGAAAAAGATGCTCGTCGAGGATGGGATTCTGACGGAAGAGGAGCTCCCCGCCGCTTCCAAGGTGCTCTCTGCCGCCGCGATGACCTATGTGGCGTCCCTGCTCATCTCCCTCGTCTACTTTTTGCGGTTCGCCCTCATCTTCCTCTCCCTCGTGGGCAGAAACAGACGGGACTGAGCGGCAATTGCAATTACTGCGGATTGCGGCGCTTGGAGCCCTTGGCGAACACGGGGCGGGTCAGAATGCCCGTCGTGACGGTGGGTTTTTCCGCGAACGTGCGCTTTGCGCCCTCTTCCACCAAGGAGACCAAAAAATTCTTGGACTCGGTGAGCGAATTTGCAAACAGGTAGCACGAAAGCGACCCGGGCACGGTGTTGAGTTCGTTGAAGTAGACCTCGTCGCCTACGAGCAGAAAATCCGCCCGCATGACGCCCGTCACATCAAAGCTCTCATACAGTTTTTCGGTGCATAAGTGCACTTTTTTTGTAATTTCATCGGGAATTTCGGCGGGGATCTGAGAGTGTTTCTCCTCGCCCTCGTACTTCTCCTTGAAGGATAAAATTTCGTCGTGGGAGAACACCTCCTCGATCTGCGAGAGCACGATCTTTCCGCCGATGCGACAGGCGGCGCAGTTGAGGTCGCGCTTTTTTTGCACATATGGCTCGATGAGGGCCGCATCGTCGAGCGTGAAGGCGAGTGCGAGGGCAGATTTGAGCTCCGCCTCATTTTCGGCGACCTTGATGCCGATGCTCGACCCGAGCCGTGCGGGTTTAACGATGACGGGGTACGAAAAGGGCAAATTCCGCACCCCATCCCCCTCTTTTACGGTCACGCCGTCGAGCACGGGGAGCCCCAAGCCACGCGCGGCGATCTTCGTCAGCGTCTTATCCATGAACATGGCAGAGAGCGCCGTGTCCGGTGAGGCGCTCTTGATGCGGTGCCATCGGAGAAGGGCGGAGAGCGTCCCATCCTCGCCCGCGCCGCCGTGGCAGCAGTTGAGCGCGACGTCGATGTCCATCTTTTTGCCCCGCTCCGTTTCGAGCCCGCCCTCGCAAAAACGCACGCGTTTCCACTTTTTGTTGACGGTCGCGAAGTCGGTGACGGCGTGCATTTCGCCCACATATAGCGCGTTTTCGCGGGTGAGGTAGACGGGGAGAACGTCATACTCCGCGCCGCGCAAGAGGTTACAGCAGAGCATGCCCGTGATGATGGAGATCTCGTGTTCGTTGGAATTTCCGCCGAAAAACACGGCGACTTTTTTTTGCATAAAAAAGCACCTCCGAGTGGATTTTTCCTCTTTGGTGCTTTGTGATCGGTTGTAGTACGGGGGGCTCATGCTGAACGCACGCCCCGCGTCATTCTGAGTTGCGGCGGCTCATAGAGAGTACAGAAGCAATTCCGAAGAATCTCGCGGGGCGATTATGGACTATTGTGCGGCGAGATGCTTCGGACTTACTCTCGTAGACTGCGTTTGTGCTCCGTAGCTCAGCATGACGCCGCACGGCGGTGACCCACCCCCTCCCCCCTCCCATGGAGGGGGCAGGCGTTGCGAGGTCGCGCTACGCGGCGCCCGTTGCGCTACGTTCAATATTTGTCGGGCAAATCGTTCAAAAAGAGCACGGTGTCGCCAAATTGAAGCATATCCTTCAAAATTTCCTGCGCGGCGGAAAGGGTGGGCACGATCGTGAGCTTCCCCTCGTCGCCGCCCGCACTCTTATAGCCGTTGCGCACGGCAAGCACGCGCGTCTCGCCCACGAGAATGACGCTGTCGAGCCCGACAAGCTCCTTGCCGAGCGCTTCGTTTTGCTCCTCTTCGAGGTCGCCGAGCTCCACGAGCCCGGGGGTGACGACGACCGTTCTCCCCGCAGAACATTTCAACACTTCGACGGCATTTTTTGCGCCCTCGGGGTTGGAATTGTAGCTGTCGTCGAGAATGACGATCCCGCCGCTCACCGAGCGTTCCAACCGATGCGGCACGGGGGAAAGGGTCGGGATCGCCGCGACAATCTCCTCAAACGTCATGCCGAGCGCATGGGAAAGCGCGGCGGCAAGGGCGACATCTTCGGCGGCATGACGGCCCAAAAGCGGGGTCTCCACCTCGGCCTCTTTGCCGTCGAGAACGAGCGTAAAGTGCGTTTTATCGCAACATAAGTGAATGTTTTTTGCCGAAAAGCCCCTTCCTTCGACATAGGCGTCCTCCCGCATGTCGGCGGCGGTACTGCCGAGAATGACGGTCTCTGCCGCGCGGGCGAGCTCCCCCTTTTCGCGGCGGACATTCTCGACGGAGCCGAACGTTTCGAGGTGCTGGGCGGTGACGCCCGTGACGACGCCGACGGTAGGCTTCACCATGTCGCAGAGCTCCTTGATGTCGCCGACGTGCCTCGCGCCGAGTTCGGCGAGGAAGATGTCGCAGTCCGCCCCCTCGGCATTGACAAATTTTGCGATGCCGATGGGCGTGTTGTAGGAAGCGGGCGTCGCCTTGACGTTGAATTTCGTCGCAAGCATCTCGGCGGCGTACGTCTTGACGCTCGTCTTGCCGAAACTGCCCGTGATGCCGACCTTGACGCAGTCGCTCTCCGCGAGCGTGCGCGTCGCCTTTTTGATGAAGTGGCGAGCGCGGGGAATTTCATACACCTTCATGATGCAATTTGCCGCCGCGACGAGGAGGAAGAGGAGCATGGGGAAGATGCCGACGGGCGCCATTTTGAGCGCCTCCGCCCACGGTGTTCCGATGGCATCCGCGGCGGTGTAGAGCCCGACTTCCGCCCAAAAGATGGCGGCAAGAATCAACACATATGTGCAAATTAAGAGCCTACGTACCCCACCGCCTCGATGAGCGCCGCGAATTCACCCAAAAAGCAAAAACACAGCCCGAGGAGCGCCGTGACAAGCACGAGGCAGAGCGCAAGGAGCCAATACCGCGTGCGCAACATGTTCCTCTTTTTCGCATACCATTTCAAAAATGTGCGGCTCTCGTAGCCCTCCTGCTGTAAGATGCCGAACAGGGGCAGTGCACAGCACAGCAGCATCGTGACGAGTGTTACGGCGTACGCCGCGATTGTCAATAGCTCAAAGGTATTTGGCATTGTAAAAACTCCTCTGCCGCCATGTTGAAGGCGAGCGGGTCATCCAAAAAGGGAAAATGGCCGCAATTTTTCAGAATTTTGAGCCGACTTCCCTTAATTTTTTCGAGGTAGATCTCAATGGAAGAGAGCGGGACTTCCTTGTCCCCGTCCCCGTGCAGGAAGAGAACGGGGACAGAGATGCCCGCGGCGGTCTCCCTCAGGTCCTCGTTGACGATTTTTTTGTAGCTCTCCCGCATGAGGGGAGAAAGGGTTTTGTATTCCTCGCTCCCGAAGTGTTTCTCGGCAAATTTGGGGGCGATTTTTTTGCAAATTTTATAGCTCTTGACGCGGAAACGGTAACATAAGTTGCGTTTTTTTACGATCCCCGCACAGCCCGTGAGCACGGCACGGGAGAACGCATCTTCCGCAAGGAGCTTGACCGCCACCCTTCCGCCGAAGGAGTGGGCGATGACGCGCGGGCGGGAAAGACCGAGGCTTTTCATCGCTTCCCGCGTCCAATCGGCGTAGTCGCCGACCGACCACGGCGCGGTGAGCGCTTCCGCCTGTCCCATGCCGGGGAAATCGAGCGCAGTCACGCGGTAAAACTTTGAAAAATAGCTGATCTGCGGGAAAAAACTCTCCTTCGACGCGAGATAGCCATGCAGAAAGAGGAGATCGGGTCCCTCTCCCCGCTGCAAACAGCTCAGATTCAATCCAGCTCCTTCACCATGACGACGGCATCCTCCCCGTCGGGATAATAGCGCGTGCGGCAATAGACCCCGTGGAATCCGTTTTTGAGATAGAGCATCTGCGCCGCGGAATTGGAGACACGGACTTCGAGAAAGACCTTTTTGACGCCCCGTGCGGCGGCGAGACGCAGGAGCTCTTCCATGATACGGCTCCCCCTGCCGCAGCGGCGGTACATCTCACTGACGGCGACGAGCTGGATCTCCGCCTCGTCGAGGACAATGCTCATGCCGCCGTAGGCAACGACGGTCCCCTCTTCTTCGATGCAGACGCCGTGGAATCTGTCGGAGAGGAAAGATTCGGCGAGCATGCGCCGCGTCCACGGGTCCGAAAAGCACTCCGCTTCGATGGAGGCGATCTCGTCGAGGTCGCCGAATTGCCATGCACGCACGCTCATCTTCCTTCCTCCGCGTTGGACTTTCTCAGATATTCCGCGTGAAGCTCCGCACAGGGCGCGGCCTTCGCTTGGAGCGCTTCCGTCGCCGCAAGAAGGCCCTCTGCAGGGGACACGAGCTTGCTCTCGATGGCAAGATTTTCCGCGGAAATCGGCACATAACCCTCAAAAATGAGCGCCTTTGCCTCGGCTTCCGAGAGGTACCGTGCGGGTCCGGCGACAGCCGTGCCGTCGTAGGGACAGGCATAGTAATATCCGTGCCCCGCATCGACGAGGCAGAGCTTTTTGCCGCTCTTTTCAGCATATGCGAGACAGTCGAAAGAGGTGACGGCGAGGGCGGGCTTTTCCGCCGCCGCGCACAGCCCCTTGACGGTGGCGATGCCGATGCGGATGCCCGTGAACGACCCCGGTCCCACGACGCAGGAGAGGAAATCACACTCATGTAACGTGAGTTCGGCCTCTTTGAGGGCGCGGTCGATCTCCCCCATGAGGCGGACCGAGTGCTGCATGGCGCAGTCGGGAAGATCCAGAAGGGCGGTCTTTTGCCCCTTCGCAATGACGATGAGGCGCTTTGAACTTGTATCGATCGCGAGATATTTCACAGTTCTATCTCCCTGCCGCTTTCTGTCTTGCGGATTTGGACCCTCTTGACCTTTTCGGGCAGGAGGGTGGCGATATTCTCGCTCCACTCCACGAGGCAGACGCCGCCCGCCGAGAAGTACTCCTCAAAGCCGAGCGCACGGGCGTAGGCCTCGGAGGGGACACGGTAGCAGTCGAAATGCCAGAGGGGAAGGCGGCCGTCCTCATAGCTGTTGATATAGGCGTATGTGGGGCTCGTGACCTCAGAGCGAACGCCGAGACCCCTTGCGACGCCCTTGGCAAAGACCGTTTTCCCCGCCCCCATCTCGCCGCCGAGAAGCACGGTGTCGCCCGCTTCGAGCGTCTTTGCAAACGCCTCTGCGATTTGCAGGGTCTCCTCTTCGGAATGTGTAACAAAAACAGCCATACACAGTCATTATACCGCATACGGCCGAAGTTTGCAAGAAAATTAAAAATTAAAAATGAAAAATTGTGATGAGGTGCGGCGTCATGCTGAGTAGTAGAGTAAGAACGCAGTCTACGAAAGAATGTCCGAAGCATCTCGCCGCACAACAGTCCGCGTTCGCCCCGCGAGATTCTTCGGGTCAAGTCATCGGACTTCGTACAACTGCCGCCGCTACTTCGCGCCTTTGGGTGCTCGTGCCGCCCTTAGATAGAAATAGAATGCGGGCGGGGCAGAATGACGCGGGGCGCTCATGCTGAGCTCGGGGCTCATTGTTTGCGTCGTAATTCGATATCTCCTCCACCACAATTACTCTTTTATTTGCTCATGCACAGTTGTTAAGTACTCTTCAACCTTTTCTCTCACCTTTGCGGAAAATTCCTCAAACGACAGCCCTTTGCCGCTCTTGATCTCGTCCTCGCTCTCCTTTAAGTCGCGGAAGAGGCGAATCTCCGCAAACATGGCATTGTAGACGTCCATGCTCATGAGCACCATGTCGCCGTATCCGTTTTTGGTGACGAAGATGGGCTCGCGCGAAGTTCTGCAACGCTCGGAGATCGACGTCGTGTCCTTTAAGTCCCGAATCGGAATGATCTGTGCCATTTTCTGCCCTCCAACTCTAATGTGGGATAATTATACCACATTCATGCGTTCCCGTCAAGTGTTCGCAGAGGGATCGGTGTGGTTTTTTTCGAACTTTTTCCGCGTGGCCTTGATGAGACGGGAGAGTGGCTTGTAGATGATCACGACGATGACGGAGACGATGACACTCTTGATGGCGTTGAAGGCGAGGACAAACGGCCAAGCCTCGGCAAATGCGCCCGCCGCGCCGTCTCCCATGAAAAAGGGAAAGTTGATAAAACGGTTGACGGGGAGGCTCACGGCGACCTGCAATACGCACGCCATGACGAGCGTGACGGCGACCCACCATCTTCCCTTTTTGAAGCGATATAAGATCGACGGCACGATGACATAGGCCGTGGACATCAAAAAGTTGGCGAGTTCCCCCGCGCCGCCCGACGAGGACTTCATGAGGCACAGAAGCTCCTTGATCCCGATAGAGACGACCGCCTCGACGGGGCCGAAGATGAAGCCCTCGATCATGAAAAAGACGTTGGCGAAGTCGAGTTTCAGATAGGGCGCGATGGGAAAAATCGGAAATTCGAGAAAGGACACGACGAAGGCAAGCGCCGTGAAGAGCGCCATATAGGCGATATGTGTCGCCGAAAAGTGGTTGGAGAGAACGCGTTTTGTGGTTTCCTTCATAAAGAACACCCTCTTGGTGGAATTTCGGATATTCTTTGAAAAAAGGCCCCGCAAAAAGCGGGGCATAAAAAAAGTTCTTTTCTCATCCGGACTATACCGTCGGTACGGGAATTGCACCCGTTCGGTCCCAGAGGGATTCGCAGACTTTACTGCCGGTGGAGACTTTCACTCCGCCCCAAAGAATATTCGATCGTCTTGATTATAGTCCTCGCCCCCGCCGCTGTCAAGCATTTTTTGATCTTTTCGGCGCGGAGCGGGATTTTAAGTTTCTCTGAAAAATTCGTCGTAGACGGCGCGGACCGTGCGCTCGTAATTTTCGTTGTCGACGCCGACGATGATGTTGAGCTCCGACGAGCCCTGATCGATCATTCTGACGTTGACGCCGGCGTTTGCGATGGCCGAAAAGAGCCGTGCGGAGGTACCGACGCTCTTCGTCATGCCGTGGCCGACGACGGCGATGAGCGCGACGTCCGAATAGACGCTGGTCCTGTCGGGCGAAACGGCCTCTACGATGTCCGCCCGCACCTCTTCGAGGACCCCGTGGGAGAGCTCCTCGCTGTCGATGACGAGGGACATCGTGTCGATGCCCGAGGGCAGGTGTTCAAAGGAGATGTTGTGGCGGAAGAGCACTTCCATGATCTTATAGGTGAATCCGATCTCGGCGTTCATCATGGATTTTTCGATGTTGATGACGGTGAAGTTTTTCTTCCCCGCGATGCCCGTGACGGTGCGGAGCCGTCTGACGCCCGCAAGATATTTTTCGGTGGGGAGGATCATCGTCCCCTCGTCGTCGGGGCGGAAGGTATTGAGGATATGGATGGGGATATCCGCCTCGCGCACGGGGAAAATGGACTCGCTGTGCAGCACGTTCGCGCCCATGTAGCTGAGCTCGCGGAGCTCGCGATAGCTGAGTTGTTTTATGCCCTCGGGGCTCGCCACGATGTGGGGATCGCAGGCCAAAAATCCGCTGACGTCCGTCCAATTTTCATAGACATCGGCCATGGCGGCACGGGCGACGACGGCGCCCGAGATGTCGCTCCCGCCGCGCGAGAACGTCCGCACGGTTCCGTCGGGGTCGGAGCCGTAAAATCCCGCGATCACTGCGCGTTTTGTGCCCTTTAAGGCGGAGCGGATGAGCTCGTAGGAGGCGGGGTCGAAGCGGCCGCCGCGGTCGAATTTTACGACGTCCTTGGCGTCGACAAAGGGCGCCGAGAGGAGCGCCGCCATGACGCGGCCCGCAAGGTATTCCCCGCGCGATGCCGTAAAGGATTCGCTCCTTGTTTGAAGGATCTCCTCCGCCGTCTCCGAGAGAACAGCGTCGATGTCAAAGTCGAGATGCAGTTCGTCGACGATGCGGCGGAAGCGGGAAGCGACCTTTTCAAACGGTGCGCCGAGTTCCCCGTTTTCTGTCAGATTTTGATGTGTTTCGTACAATAAGTCGGTGATTTTCGCATCGCCGCCGAAGCGTTTGCCGGGAGCGGAGACGACGATGTACCGCCGCGCGGGATCGCCCGAGACGATGTCTGCGACGCGGCGCATGTTGATGCCGTCCGCCATGGACGTCCCGCCGAATTTGCAGACCTTAATCATAGCTGATCTCCCTGCCTTCGAGGCAGTAGCGCTTGTTCTCCTCGCCGACGGTGAACATCTTGGGCAGGAGCTCCCCTCCCTTCAATTCGTAGAACAAGTCCTCTTTCTCCATGGGCCTGAGCAGCACGGCGGTCCCCTCTTCCCCGCGGGAGAAGGGCGCATTCGTATATTCCACCCTGCCGCCCGCGGCGCGGAGATAGGCGGAGATGACCTCATCCGCCGCCCGCACGCCGTTTGCGTCCGAAGCGGCGAGGGTAAGCGTGTTGCCCCGCCGCGTGCACTTGACCTTTTTGGAAAAATAGTCGCAGAAGGCCTCGCCGTCCGTCTCCGTAACCACCCGATGCACGGGGAACAGCTCCACGGCGGGGTCGTAGAGATTGATGCACTCGACGAGGGCATACCTTGCGGGGTGATTTCTGAGCTCCGCGCCTTTGAGTTTTGGCTTGATCTCCTCCCAATACATCTTGGCCGCGATGAGTTCATCGTGTCCGTCGGCGACGGCGAAGGCGGGCTCCCCGCGCGACGTCATCTCCGCCGCCACGTCGTAGGCGTACTCCTCGGGAATGAAACTGCCGCGGATGTTCCCGCCCTCTTCCATGAGCGGAAAATCATACAGAATTTCAAGGTCGAGGCCGTTCAGATCGCGGATAAGTCTGCATTTTTTGTCTCTGTATATGAGAAGCGTGTGGGGAAATTCGAGGAGCGCCTTCCGCCGCAGTTCCAAGAGAGCCTTGACGCGGGGCGAGGGCCCCTCAGTGGCGCGGGCGGGCGAAACTTCCCCCCGTGCAAAGGAAAATTCCTCCAAGTCGAGCGCGGCGACGATGCCCGTGCGCACGCCGCCTTTCAGGTTCCGTTCGGTGAGAACGAAGCCCCGCCCGATGCGTTCGAGCTTCTCCTCCGTGAGAGCGGCCGTGATGGCCGCAGTCACCCCCTCGATACTGCCGTCCTCCTCCTCGCTGTACACGTCGGGGAGAATGCAGTTCAAAGACGAGGGCGCGCTGCCGACATTTCTTGCAACGCGCTCCCAAAAGTCCCTGTCGGGATGACTGTCGGCGGCAGGTACCGCCCATTTTTCAAAGCCTCCGCGCGGCAGAAAGATGCGCGGGGCACGGAAACAATTTTTCATACGATATTGATGACGATGACGCACGCCGCCGCGAGGACAAGCGCGAGCAGTTTGAGGGGAATGTGGCTCAAAAAGATACGTTTTAAGTATTCGCCGAATTTCATGATTTCTTGCCCTCCGTGCTGAATTCTTTGGTGTAGTAATCTTTGAGGATGCGTTTGAGCCCCACGGAATCGATATAGCGGGTGATCTGAACGTCTTGGTCCTTCTTTTTCTGAACGTAGGAGATGATGCCCGTCTCCTCGGAGACGATGATCGTGGACACATCTGCGACTTCCGTGACGCCGATGCCCGCTCTGTGGCGGGTGCCGTAGTCGTTGGGGAAGGTCTTTTGGGTGAGAGGAAGGAAGCACCCCGCCGCCTTGATCTTATCGCCGTGGATGAGCATTGCCCCGTCGTGCAGGGGAGCCTTGGGCACGAAGATGCCCTCGATGAGCTGGCTGGAAATGGCGGCATTGAGGGTGACGCCGCTCTCGATGATGTCCTTGGGCATACTGCCGTTGGAGAGCACGATGAGCGCGCCCGTGTTGCTCTTGGAGAGGTTGAACACGGCCTTGGTGATGGCGTTGATGCACTCCTCGGCGAGCAGGGTCTGCTTGTTGTTGGCGGAATTCGCGGCGCGGTGCTGGTTGACCTTGGACGTGTTGTAGATCCCCCGCTTGATCTCCATGCCGAAGAGGA